>SCTU01000092.1 GCA_004297315.1 Dehalococcoidia bacterium
GACGCGATGCGCCTCGCCGACGATCTGGCAGGCGACGTTGGTGTTCGTGTTGCGGTACCAGCCGAAGACCTTCGCGTTCTTCCCGGTGCGGGAGAGGAACCCTCGCCCTTCGGTACGGAGCCAGATCGCGAGTTCATGGTCAGAGTGGACATGGGTCGACCCGTAGATCGCGATCGTCGGCTGGCCGGACTCGTCGACGGAGGCCCAGAGGATCGGAAACCCGTCAGCGCGGGACGAATCGATCGCGGCTTTCAGGTCGTCGGGCAATGCAACCGCCATGGTGCTCCCAGTCGGTGATCCGGGTATCGGTCGATGCCCGGCTGTCCAGTAGTTCGAGGCGGTGGAAAATATACAGCACCCTCACGAAGGCGCATCCGGCGTCGCACGGTAGGATTGCCGCATGACCGAACCGCCCTCGGGCCTTGCACGTGGCGACTGGCGGCGCGGATTGCCGCCGACCGTGCCTGCCGAGGCGCGCGAGGCACTCCCGCCGGTGCGGGCCATCCGCTTCGACTCGCGACAGGTCGAACCCGGCGACCTCTTCGTCTGCATCCCGGGCGACCGGACCGATGGCCACACCTTCGCGTCTGCCGCCGTCGAGCGCGGCGCAGCGGCCCTCGTCTGCGTCGCCGGACGCGAGGGCGAAGTCGGTGGTCTCAGCGTACCCGTCGTCAGCGTCGCGGACCCGCGCGCCACGATGGCGCAACTCAGCGCAGCGCATGAGGACTATCCGGGGAAGAAGCTCACGGTCATCGGCGTGACCGGGACGGACGGGAAGTCCACCACCTCGTTCCTCATGCTGGCCGCCCTCGAGGGCGCCGGCCTGAAGGCGGGCCTGCTCACCACGATCGAATGCCGGATCGCCGGCGTGACCATCCCGAACCCCACGCGCCTCACGTCGCAGGAGGCACCGTTCGTGCAGCGCCTGCTTGCCGAGATGGTGGACGCCGGTTGCACGCATGCCGTGGTCGAGGCGACCTCGCACGGGCTCGAGCAGCACCGCGTGGACGGGTGCGAGTTCCACGCCGCGATCTTCACGAACCTGACGCCCGACCACCTCGACTTCCACGGCACGTTCGAGGCGTACCGGAAGGCGAAGGGACGGCTGTTTGAGATGCTGCCCGCGGGCGGGCACGGGCACTCGCCCGGCGTTGCGGTGCTTAACCGCGACGACAAGGCATGGCGCTACTTCGCCAGCCGCACGAAAGCACGCGTGATCACGTACTCGCTGCACGACTCGGAGGCCGATGTCCTCGCCGAGGATGTGATGCTCTGGGACGACGGGTCAACCTTCGCGCTCACCGCCGACGAAGAGGACGAGTCGGTCGAGTGCAGCATCCGCCTTCCCGGCGAGTTCAACGTGGCCAATGCGACGGCTGCAATCACCTGCGCGACGGCGCTCGGGATCGACGTTGGTGCTGCCGCGGCGGGAGTGGCTGCCTGTGCTGGTGTCCCCGGGCGCATGGAGCGGATTGGCGGAGCGCCGTTTCCCGTGGTCGTCGACTACGCCCACACGGGCGAGGCGCTTCGCAACGCCCTGGGCACCCTCCGGAAGGTGGCCGACGGACGGCTGATCGCCGTCTTCGGCTGCGCGGGGGAGCGCGGCAAGGAGCGCCGAACGGGGATGGGCGCTGCCGCCGCCGCGACCGCTGACTTCACGATCCTGACGGACGAGGACCCGCGCTCCGAAGCGCCTGAGGCGATCATCGACGAAATCGCGCAGGCGATGCTGGCGGCCGGTGCGGCGGAAGGCGAACGGTTCGAGCGCATCCCCGACCGGCGCGCGGCGATCGCACGGGCCCTCGAGGTCGCCGAGCCCGGCGACCTCGTCCTGTTGGCCGGCAAGGGGCACGAGAAGACGATCGAATACGCCAGCGGCCCGGTGCCGTTCGACGACCGCGTGGTGGCGCGCGAGGAGATTGCGCGGCGCTTCGGCTAGACTCGGCGCTCGCAGGGGCTTGCTCGACGCAAGGCCCTGCTCGAAGGAGCCGCCCGTGGCCGCCGACCCTCAGACCTACGCCGACCTGACCCGCGAGGACCTCGCGCACCTGCTGCATCCGCAGTACTACGCGCCCGACCACCAGGAGCCGGTGATCTTCGACCACGGCGAGGGGGTTTGGCTGACCGACCTGCAGGGCCGCCGCTACATCGACGGCCTCTCGTCGCTGTGGAATGTCGCCGTCGGCCACGGTCGAGGTGAACTCGCAGATGCCGCCGCGGAGCAGATGCGGAAGGTCGCGTTCACCAACAACTACGTGGGCTTCTCCAACGTCCCCGCGATCAAACTGGCCTCGAAGGTCATCGACCTCTGCTACGACAACATGGGGGCAGTCTACTTCACGAACTCCGGCTCGGAGTCGAACGAGGGTGCGTTCAAGACGGCGCGGTTCTACTGGAACCTCAAGGGGCGCCCAAGCAAGGTGAAGTTGATCGCGCGCGAACGGTCCTACCACGGCGGGACGCTCGCGGCCTCCTCGATGACCGGGCTGCCGGTGTTCTGGAAGTACTTCGGCCCGCTCGTGCCGGAGGTCGTGCACACGAAGAAGCCCGACAACCTCGAATGCGACTGCACGCCCAACACCGACGGGGA
>SCTU01000093.1 GCA_004297315.1 Dehalococcoidia bacterium
CTTGCGCTGCTCGCAGCGTGGACCGTGACCACGCTGGAGCCGCGGGCGGAGGTGGACGGCTACGCGCTGGCCGAGGGTTGGCTGCGGCCCTTCACGCTCACCCTGGCGGTGTTCGTGGTCCTCGCTGCTATGCACACCGTCGCCGCGTTTGCGCAGCGGCATCGCGCGGGAATCGTGCTGGGCGGCCTCGGCAGCGCGGTCGGGGCGGTCGCGCTCGTGCTGCTGACCGGTTACCTGGCGCTTCCTGCGTGGTCATTCGCCGGCGTCCTGCTCTCTGTGCTGGTCTCGGCGAGCGTGCTGGGCGGCTCGCTCATGGCGATGACCTGGGGCCACTGGTACCTCACCTCCGGCCGTCTGCCTAAGGAACCGATGGAGCAGATGGCCCTCGTCGCGCTCGTGGCATTGCTGGTGCAGGCCGTGCTGGTACTGGCCGGGACGCTGCTCCCCGCGCGCGAGGCGCCCCTTTCTGACGCAGCCGGCATCGCGCTGGCCGCAAACCCGGCCTTCTGGCTCCGGGTGGGTGTGGGCCTCGTCTTTCCGATCGGCGTGACCTGGTTGGCGTTCAGGTCGGCGCAGATTCGCGGGATGATGTCTGCAACGGGGCTGCTTTACATCGCCCTCGGCGCCGCCCTCGTCGGCGAGGTGCTCGCGCGCGGGCTGCTGTTCACGACGGGGCATGCGGTCTAGCGGCCTCACCCTCGCGTATGGGTAGCCGATCGCACGTCCTGTCACGCACCCCCTTTGCAGGCAGGCGTACGATTTCCGCACCACTCCGGCCGGAATCCCGAGGTCAGCGTTTGAGCGACCGAGATTTCACTCGCGGCGAGGCGTCGAGTGGCGACCTGGCCGCCCAGCCGGATGGGCTGGCGCTTCCCCGCGACCCAGATCCTCTTCTGTCCACGCTGGAGGCCGCACGCACGCGAATCCGTGCGCGCTTGCGCGACGTAATGCCTGCAGGCGACGATCCGCGGCGCGACCGCGCCGTTGAGGACGCCGACCTGGTAGCGGCGATTGCACGCGGAGAGGTGGACGCACTCGAGCGGCTGTATGACCGCTACGGTCCGCTCGTCTATTCGGTCAGCCTGCGAGTGCTGCACGACAGCCACCTCGCCGAGGACGTCGTGCAGGAGGTCTTCCACCGCCTCTGGCGGCAGCCGACCTCATTCGACCCAGCGCGCGGGCGGTTCATCTCATGGATGATGTCCGTCACGCGGAACCGGGCGCTGGACGAGTTGAGACGCCGGGAACGGCGCTTCCGCTCGGAGGAGCGCGAAGAGGATCCGGAGCGCGAGATCGCGGGCGGCGACCGCTTCGACGACCCGGAGGTCGGGGTGGTGCTCGGGGAGATGCGGACGGTCGTGCGGGCAGCGATGACGCGGCTGCCGGCCGCCCAGCGAGAAGTGATCGAACTCGCCTATTTCGGCGGGCTCACGCAACAGGAGATCGCAGAGCGGACAGGTGACCCGCTCGGTACGGTGAAGACTCGGATCCGGCTCGGCATGCGACGGTTGCGCATAGCCCTGGCCGGATACGTAGAGGTCGCCCCGCCCGCCCTGGAACAGCCAGACGGGAGGGGCGCAGGGGGGACGGGACACGCTTGACGCCGGAAGAACGCGAGGCCCTGCTGGCCGCGCACGCGCTGGGCACACTGAGCACGCCCGACGCCCACGACGCCGAACGGTTGATGCGCTCCGACACGAGTGCGCTCGCCGAGTGGCGCGCTTACCGCGAGATCGCGGACCTGATCGCGCTCAGCGCCCCGCAGCGCCAGCCCGACCCTACCTTACGCGACCGCGTGCTCTCCGCCGCGCGACGTCGCGGCCACCCCTGGCGCCGGACCTGGCGGGAGCGATACATGCCCGCCCTCGGTATGGCGGCGGCGCTGTCCATCGTCACACTCTGGGCGGTGAAACTGCAGTGGGACGTGGGGTCGCTCCAGCGCCAGGCGCGGGATCTGACCGCTGTGATGGCCCAACGTGACCCGGCGACCGAGCGGGCGGTGAACTCGCTGGGCGTGCAGCTCGAGAGCGTGCGTCGCGACCAACAGACGTTGATCGCCGTGCAGGCCGACCCGCGGGTGCGCAAGGTGACGCTGGAGGAAACGCCCTTCAGCCACGGCGCCGCCGGCCAGTACCTGTGGAGCGAGCAGGCGAATGCGGGTGTGGTGTCGCTGCACGACCTGCCGCAGCTCCCGCTGGGCGAGCAGTACAAGGTCTGGCTGGAGGACCGCTATTCCCGCCTGATCCTGGACTCCACCTTCGTCCCTGACGGCATGGGGGGCGCTCAGGTGGTGCTGGAGGCGAACCGCGTGGTGGAGCCGGTGCGGATCTACCTCGTCGCGGGCAAGGACGGCCCCGTCGTCCTGCAGGGGACGATCTGGCGCGACGACGGTACGAAGGTCGTGCCGCGCTAGCCGACGACGCCCTCTACTTCTCGGCCTTCTCGGTGCGGGTCGGCAGCCAGCGACGCCGAGGGCGGGCGACCGCCGTCTCGCGTGCCAGCCGCACCTGTTCCGTGCGCGACGCGGCCAGTGCCTCGTCCGGGGTTTGCCCGAGAAGGCGTCGGTCGAGGTACCAGAAGACCTCCCGTAGGATCGCCGCGAGCGGGATCACGACCACGAGGCCGGTGAATCCGGCCACCGCGCCCCCCAGCGTCAGTAGCACGAAGATGACCGCGGGATGCAGGTCCACGGCGCCGCTCTGCACGTGTGGTACGAGCAGGTTGTTCTCCAGTTGCTGGACGGCGAGGTACACCAGCGCCGCCGGAATCAGCAGGTGGGGTGCCGTGGCCGCGACGATGATCAGTCCCGGGATCGCACCCAGCCACGGCCCGATGATCGGGATGAGTTCGGTCACGCCGGCCCACACCCCGAGGCCGATCGAGAGGTCGACGCCGAGCACCGTCATCGCCACGCCCACGGCGACGCCGACGATCAGCCCCAGGAATAACTGTCCGCGGATGTACCGTCCGAGGAGATGGTCGGCCAGCCGCAGGAGGTGCCGGGCATCCTGCCGGATCTCGGGCGGCACGGCGGCGAGGAGCGCCGGGACGGCCGTGGGGCGGTCTCGCATCACGTAGAACATCCAGAACGGCACCACCGCGAAGCCGAAGATGGTGGAGGCGGTGGAGGTGAGGATGCTGACCGTCCGCCGCGCGGCCGCCTGTCCCGCCCCCGCCGCCGCCGAAGCCGCGTCGTCCGCCAGGGCGTTCAACTGCTCCTGGACGCCGGGCGAGACATTCTCCCGGTACAGCCGCACCCACTCGTCCGCTTGTTCCCGCGCTTCTTTGACGAGCGCGGGCAGCCGGTCCACAAAGTGGTTCACCTGCTCGGCGGCGACCGGCACCAGGTAGAACCCGGCGGCAATCAGAGAGCCGAAGAAGACGAGGTAGATCACCCCGACCGCGAATCCCCTGACCACCCGCTGGTAACGGGCGGACACGCGCGGCTCCACGAGGCGCGCGAGCATCCCTACGACCGGCTCGAGCGAGTAGGCGATGATCGCGCCCACGCCGAACGGGATCAGGGTGCTTCGCGCCTGCCAGACGAGCAGGAGAAAGAAGACACAGGTCGCGAGCCAGAGGAAGAGCCGCCAGCGGTTACGCGTCATGGCCGCATTGTGCCGTATGGAGACCAATTGCGCGGCCCTATCGCCCGCGGGCGGTACGATTGGCCTATGGGTACCGCGCAGCAGATTGAGCATGCCATCGCCGGCTCCGGGCGGCGCCTGACGGGACCCCGGCGCCTGCTCGCGGAGGCGTTGCTGACGCTGGGCGACCATTTCGCAGCGGAGGAACTGCTGCAGGCCGCCCCTGGCGTCGGCCGCGCGACGGTCTTCCGCACGCTGCGGATGCTGCAGGAGTCGGGACTGGTCTGTCAGGTCGTGATGGATGACGGGCGCACCGTCTACCGGCTCGGGTCGGACGAACACCACCACCACGTCGTCTGCTCCGAGTGCGGTGCGGTCGCCGACATCGCCTCAACGCGCCTCGAAAAGGCCCTCGGTGCGATCGCCGTGGAGACGGGCTACGAGGTCGATGCCCACCGGCTCGAGTTGTACGGCCGCTGTCCGGAGTGCCGCGCCGCCGCGACCGCACAGCCCTCCTAGGCGCGCCGGATTCGTGTCTGTTTGTCGCGCGCGCATGTGGGGACTACGCTTCCACCAGTTGAGACATCGGCTCAACTGAGGCGTCGGAGGCGGCATGGCCCTTGATCGCCCGCACGTCCCCGCCCGCACGCCGCTGGCGGAGCACCACCACGCCAACGCGGCGCTGGAGGTCAGTCACCTCACTGCGGGCTACCCGGGCATGCCTCCAGCAATCGAGGACGTCTCATTGCGCGTGCCCGTCGGGGAGATCGTCGGCCTGATCGGCCCGAACGGCGCCGGGAAGTCCACGCTCTTCAAGGCGATCCTCGGCCTGGTCCACCCGGCGCAGGGACAGGTGCTGGCCTTTGGCCGCCCGGTCCGGCAGGCGCGCGCCGAGATCGCCTACATGCCCCAGGTGGAGGAGGTCGACTGGGGGTTCCCGGTGTCCGTCCTGGACGTGGTGCTCATGGGCCGGTACGGCGGTCCCCGCCCCTTCCTCGGCTGGTCGGCGGCGGACCGCGAGGCGGCGCACGCGGCGCTGGACCGGGTGCGTCTGGCCCCCTTCGCGGCGCGGCAGGTCGGGCAACTGTCCGGAGGCCAGCGCCGCCGCGTGCTCATGGCCCGCTCGATCGCCCGGGGGGCCCGGCTCCTGCTGCTCGACGAGCCCTTCGCGGGCCTCGACGCCGCGGTGCAGCACGACCTGCTCGCCATCCTCGACGGCCTCGCGGCGGAGGGGCGCAGCATCCTCATCGCCACGCACGACCTCTCGTGCGTGGCGAACTCATGCGACGAGGCGTGCTGCCTGAACCGCCGCGTGATCGCCGCCGGCCGTCCGGCTGACGTGCTGACCGAGGCGATCCTGACCGCCACGTTTGAACGTCACCTCCTCGCGATCCCGCAGGCGGCGGAGGTCGTGCGCGTCTTGAACGACGGGCCACTGGAGCCAGGCCCGCGCAACGGGCATGGTCATGAGGTAGTCCGATGATCGACTGGCTGCTGGAGCCCTATCAGTACGAGTTCATGCGCCGCGCGCTGCTGGTGCTGATCGTGACGAGCGTCGTGATGGGCGTCGTGGGGGCGTTCGTCGTCCACAAGGGACTGGCGTTCTCCGGGGACGCCCTCGCCCACTCGACGCTTGCCGGCGTCGCGGTCGCGTTTGTCGCGGGCGGCAGTGTCGGCTTCGGGGCGCTCGTGGCGGCCGTCCTCACCTCGCTCGGGATCGGCTGGACGCGCGAGCGTGCGCGGGTTTCGGCGGACACGGCGATCGGGATCGTGTTCGTGGCCATGTTCTCGCTCGGACTGCTGATCCTCTCCCGCCGCACCTCCTACACGCCGGACCTGATGTCATTCGTCTTCGGGAACATCCTCGGCGTCTCGTCCAGCGACGTGGTGGGGTCGGCACTGCTTGCGGGCGCGGTGCTGCTGTTCGTCGGCGCGTTCTACCGAGAACTGCTGCTGGTCGCCTACGACCCCGCGATGGCGGCCACGGCCGGCGTCCCTGCGCGGCTGTTCCAGTACGCGACGCTCGTCATGGTGGCGCTGGCGGTTGTGGTGGCGCTGAAGGCGATCGGCATCGTGCTTGTGAACGCGATGCTGCTCATCCCTGTGTCCACGGCCTCGCTTTTCTTCCGTCGCCTGCCCTCGATCATGGCCGCCGGCACGCTCGTGGGTCTGGCGTGTGCCACGGTCGGGCTGCACCTCTCCTACTACGTGGGCGTCGCCACCAGCCCGGCGATCGTGCTGACGGCCAGCGTCGTGTTCCTCGGCAGCCTCGCCGTTACGTCGAGGCGCGGCCTCCAACCATCCGTACCGGCCGCCGAGCCGGCCGCCTCCTGACCCGCCGCCGTCCGCCCCGCCCTGCTCCCTGACAGAGATTGAGCGCGATTGGGCGCGCGGCTATGGTGAAGCGGAACCGCGCGTCGCGCGTGAAGGGCCGGCGATGGCCGACGACGCCACCCCGTCTGTCGAGCGTGAACGTCCGGACCCGAAGCAGGTCGACCGGAAGGCGCGCCTCCTCGTCCCGCCGCACCGCCCGCCCAAACAAGATCCGGCGGAACGCATCGCGAACTGGGAAGAGGTCTCCTTCCTGTTCGACCCCGCCGAGGCCAAGATCGAGGCCAACCGCTGCATCCAGTGCCCGGCGGCGCCCTGCATGAAGGCCTGTCCCGTCCATAACGACATCCCCGGCTCGTTCTGGCTGCTCGAGCGCGGCGACTTTGACGGCGCGGCGAACGTCTTTCGGCAGACGAGCGAGTTGCCGGAGATGTGCGGCCGTCTGTGCCCGCAGGAACGCCTCTGCGAGGGCCACTGCGTCGTGGGCAAGCACGCGTTGCCCGTCGCCATCGGCAAACTCGAGACGTTCGTGACGGAATGGCAACGGGCGCATGGCGGCATACCGGCCGCCGAGCCCGTCGCCAGCACCGGCCGTCGCGTGGCTGTCATCGGGACCGGCCCCGCAGGCATCGCTGTCGCGGAACGCCTGGCGCGTCGCGGCCACGCCGTCGTGATGTACGAGGCTTGGCCCGAGCCCGGCGGCGTACTCCGGTACGGCATCCCGGACTTCAAGCAGAACAAGGCCGCGGTCGACCGGAAGTTCAAGGACCTGCACGCACTGGGCGTAGAGGTGGTCACGGGGATGCACGTGGGCACGCAGATCTCGTGGGCGACCGTGCGTGCGGGCGTGGACGCCGTCTTCCTCGGCATCGGGGCGTCCGAGGGCTCGCGCCTCGGCATCCCGGGCGAAGACGGCCCCGGGGTGATCACGGCGACGGACTTCCTCGTGCGCGCAAACCTCGCGCCGGAGCACCTGCCGGAGTCGCTGCGCGTGCCACTCGGGTCCCCGCGGCGTGTCGTCGTCGTCGGCGGCGGCGACACCTCGATGGACTGCGTGCGCTCGGCCCGCCGCCTCGGGGCTGCCGATGTGACGCTGATCTACCGCCGGACCGAGGCGGAGATGCAGGGACGTGTGGAAGAACGCATGCACTCCCGCGAGGAGGGCGTGCTCTTTGAGTTCCTCGCCGCGCCGGTCGAGGTGCTCCGCAACGTCGAAGGAGGCGTGCGCGGCCTGCGCTGTCAGCGCATGGAACTGGGAGAGCCGGACGACACCGGCCGGCGCCGGCCCCAGGCGGTGCCGGGCTCCGAGTTCGACATCGAGGCGGACATGCTTGTGACGGCCATCGGCTACAACGTGGAGCCGGAGTGGGGCGAAATCCTCCCCGAACTCGTGCGCGACCGCTGGGGCCGCTTTGTGGCCGACCCCGAGACGCTGGCGACGAACCTCCCCGCGGTCTTCGCCGGTGGTGATGACGTGAACGGGGCCGACCTCGTCGTCACCGCGCTCGCGGACGGGCACCGCGCGGCCGAGGCGATCGACCGCTATCTCCGCAATGCCGGGCCCACCCGCCCTCCCGTCGGGGCGCCAGAGGCACCCGGCCGAAAGCTCATCGGGGACTCCTCGCTGCTGGCCAAGTAGCCACGCGTGTCATTCCAGCGTCGAGTAACACGTCCCGCCAATTGAATTCATGCGGACGCTGGTGGAAACCCGGCGTCCGCTGCGTTAGCGTGGGCAGCCGGAGGCGGCCCATGGACGCTCGACTGGCCCGCACGCGCGAGGGCGACTACTGCCCTGTCCGCGCCTCCCTCGCCCTCCTCGGCCAGCGCTGGGTGCCGCGCATCGTCTACGAACTGCGCGGCGGACGCCTTCGTTTCAACGACCTCGCCGCGACGGTGGGTGGCTGCAACTCGCGCACCCTGCGCGACCGCCTTCGCGACCTCGAGGAGACGGGCCTCGTGGTCCGTCACGAGGTTGCCGCGGCCCCGCCGTGGGTGGAGTACGAACTGACAGAGCAGGGGAGCGAACTCGCTGAGGCGCTCGGCCCGCTCGCCTCGTGGGGCCGGCGACACCTTTCCCACGCGGGAGCGGCGGCAAAGCCGGCGTGAGCGTGGCCCTGACCTTCGAGACGCTTGCCAAGGGTGACGTGATCCCCTTCGCCCTGACGGTCACCCGCGAGGAGATCGAGGGCTACCTGGCTGCGACCGGAGAAGACCCGGCGCGCTGGACGGACGCCGTGCCGCCCCTGCTACTGGCCGCGTTCATGGTGGGCGGGCTGCTCGCCCGCGTGCCGATCCCCCTCGAGGTCATGCATACCGGGCAGGAGATCGAGGCGCACCGCGCGGTGCGGCCCGGCGAGCCGCTGGACGTCCGCATCACCGTCGCGGCATTGAGCCAGCGGAAGGGCGCGACCATCGCGCAGTTCGAGGCCGAGGCCTTCTCGGGCGAGGAGTCCGTCTTCGTCGCGCGCATCTCCGTGCTGGCCCCGCCTCCCGCCGGCGGTGAGGCGTGACCGCGCGCGAGGTGGCACCCGTCGTCCGACTGATCGACCAGGCGCGCGTCGATGCGTACGCCCGCCACGGCAAAGACCCGAACCCGATCCATCGCGAGACGCCGGAGGCGTACGCCGGCCCGTTTGGCAAGCCGGTGGCGCACGGGATGCTCGTGCTCGCCCTCGTGTCCGAGGCGATGGCGGGGGCGTTCGGGCGGGCGTGGGCGGAGAGCGGGACGTTGAAGATCCGCTGGCGGTCGCCTGCCTTTCCGCCGGTCCGCGTGACCGCGCGCTGCACGCCGAAGTCGGATGCCGGCGGCGTGCTCGCCTATGACGTCGTCTGCGAGGACGAGGCGGGCGAACCGCTCCTCACCGGCGTCGCCACCGTCCGCCCGTGACCCCTACACCCGCTGACGAGGCCTTCGCCGACGGGATCTATAACCAGATCTGTTTCGCCTGCGGCGCCGCGAACGGCCACGGGCTGCACATGCGCTTCGAACGCGACGGTGAGAACGCGGTGCGCTGCGTGTACCTCCCCAAGCCGGATGACCAGGGTTTCCCCGGCGTGCTGCACGGCGGGATCGTCGCGGCGTTGCTCGACGAGTCGATGGCGTGGGCGATGTGGGCATGGGACCGCGCGCTGGGTGTCACGGCGAAGATGGAGACGCGCTACCGGCGCTCGGCGACGCTGGACGGCCCGCTGACGGTGCGGGCGCGCGTCGAATCCGTCCGCGCGCGCCGGGTGGAGGTGCGGGCGCACATCGAGGACGTGCAGGGCGTGACGATCGCGGAATCGACGGCGGTATTCATGCGCTTCACGCCGGACGAGGAGCAACGCATGTCCGCCGCCATGGGACGTGGTGCACCCGCCGACGCTTAACGGGACGCGAGGGCAGGCCGGCTGATGGTCTCGCGGGCGATCACGAGGAACCACAGGCACGCGACCGCCATGATCACGCCGTTCGCGGAAAGTCCCCAGGCGTACGAGGTCGCGTCAGCGAGCGCGCCGAGCAGCGGCGGCCCAATCAGGAAGCCGATGTCCCCGGCGGACCGGTACATGCCCATCGCCAGGCCTCGCAGGTTGGCGGGGGCGATGTCCGCGGTGTAGGCGGCCGGGGCGGGCCCGGCGAGCGACGAGCCGACCGCATGCACGAACGCGCCCGCGAGGAACATCGGATAGGCGTGCGCGCCCGCGAGCATGAAGAGCGAGACGGCGACCACCAGGTTGCTCGGCACGATCGACCATTTCCTGCCGTAGCGGTCCGCGATCACGGCGGAGGGCGCGAGCAGTGCGACGTTGATCAGCGCCATCACGGTGAACACGCCGCCCAGCACGCCGGGCGACATGTGGAGCTTCTCCGCGGCATAGAGCGGCATCAGCGTCTGTCGGCCGGCCGTCCGCGTGAGGAAGATCGCCATCACGACAAACGAGATCGCGACGAAGTCGCGCGAGGTGGCGAAGTGGACCCATGCGAAGCGCTGCGCCGGCGGCGCCCCCTCGGGTGCGGCCTCGCGTTCCGCCTCGACGGCGGCAAACGCGAGGTGGCGGGTCTCCGGAATGCGGAAGTAGGCGTGGGCCGTCGCGAACAGCGCAGCGACGCCCACCACGATGAAGGGCGCGCGCAACCCGAAGGCCTCCGCGAGGAGGCCGCCGACGGCGGGGCCGACGGAGGTGCCGAGGAGCAGCGCGCCCTGGTTCGTCCCGATGAACCGCGCGCGGTTCGCCGGCGTCGAGATGTCGGTGAGGTAGATCTGCGCCCCCGTCATGTACATCGCCGAGCCGGCGCCGGCGACAAACCGCCAGGCGAGGAGGTCGACGATGCTGAACGAGAAGCCGGAGCCGACCATCCCGACGCCGGTGACGAGCGGCCCGGCGACGAGCAGTAGCCGACGGCCGTAGCGGTCGGAGAGGATGCCGAGCGGGATATTGAGGATCAGGCGCGCCAGCGCGAATGAGGAGAGCGTGAGGCCGATCGCGGCGGAACTCACCTCGAACTTCTTCGCGAAGAGCGGCAGCACCGGCGAGATGACGCCCTGGCCGGCCATCACCAGCACCGTCGCGATGCTGATCGCGAGCAACTGGTTGTGTTCGAGGAGCGGGCCGAGAGAGCGGCGCAGCGGGCCCGGGAGCCGGTCGAGCGACCGCCCCCGCGAGGCCGGCGCGCCGCGCCTCACGCGCCGAGGGCCTGCTCGACCGGCACGTACGGCCGTCCGAGCGCCGTCGCGACCGCCTCGTGCACGACCAGGCCCCGCCACACATTCACGCCGTGCGCGAGCGAGCGGTCCCGCCGCACCGCCTCCACCACCCCGAGGCGGGCGATGTTCAGGATGTACGGCAGCGTCAAGGACGCCAGTGCGCGCGAGGAGGTGCGGGGGACCGCGCCGGGCATGTTCGGGACGGCGTAGTGCACCACGCCCTCCTCGACGTAGACGGGCTCACGGTGGTCCGTCGGCCGGATCGTCTCGATGCACCCGCCCTGGTCGATCGCCACGTCGACGATCACGGCGCCGCGCGGCATCGAGCGCACCATCTCGCGCGTGACGACGACCGGGGCACGTGCGCCCTCGACGAGGACGGCGCCGATCACGAGGTCGGCGTCCCGCACGGCGTCTGCGAGGCCGGCACGTGAGGCGTACAGCGTCTCCACCCGCCCGGCGTATCGCTGGTCCAGCGCCCGCAACTGCGTCTCGTCGATCGAGGCGACCGTGACGCGCGCGCCCATCCCGGCGGCGATGCGGACGGCGTTGCTGCCGACCGTGCCGGAGCCGATGACGACGACGTGCGCGGGTGGGACCCCGGCGACGCCGCCCAGCAGCATCCCGCGCCCCGGGCCGGGACGCTTCAGGAAGTGCGCTCCCACTTCGACGGCCATACGGCCGGCCACTTCGGACATGGGGGCGAGGAGCGGATGCGACCCGTCCTCGCGGCGCACGGTCTCATAGGCGATGGCGATGCAGCGGCTGTCGATGATCGCCTGCGCGGCATGCGGCTCCGCCGCGAGGTGGAGGTAGGTGAAGATCACCTGGCCTTCGCGCATCAGCCCGTACTCGCTGGGCTGCGGCTCCTTGACCTCGCACACGAGGTCCGCGCGTGCGTAGACCTCGTCAGGCGTTGCGACGATTTCGGCCCCGGCGGCGGCGTAGCTCTCGTCGAAGTAGTGCGAGCCGGCGCCGGCGTTCGTCTCGATCAGGACGCTGTGGCCCGCCTGCACGAGGTCGCGGACGCCCTCTGGGAGCAGGGCGACGCGGTATTCCTCGAGCTTCTGTTCACGGACGCATCCAACGATCATGGCAGGCGCTCCAGCAGGTCGCCGGGACGCAACACCTCGCTGGCGGCCGCCTTCGGCTCGCCGTCGCGTTGTGCGCGCCCGACGCTGATTGTGCCGCCGATCGCGGCGATTTCGACGACGTTGCCGGTGGTCGCGAGGACCGTGCCGGGCGGCTCCGGCGGCGCGCCCGGACGGTAGCGGGCTTCGAACAGCCGGACGGTCTCGCCGCGCAGGCTGGCGGTGGCGCCGGGCTGAGGGTCGCACCCGCGGATCAGCGCGCTGACCACGCGACCGTGCTGCATCCAGTCGACCTTCCCGTGCTCGGGCCCGCACGGCGGCTCGTACGTGGCAAGCGATTCGTCCTGCGGGACGCGCGGGGCCGTCCCCTCGCGCACGAGCCGGACCGCCTCCGCGAGCGCCTCGACGCCCAGCGGGTAGAGACGCCGGAAGTAGAGCGTGCCGACCGAGTCGTCGTCAGAGATCTCGATAGTGCGTTGCAGCAGGATGGGGCCGGTGTCGATGCCCTCATCGACCCAGAAGACGGTGAGGCCGGTGTGCCGCGCCCCCGAGATGATCGCCCAGTTCATCGCCGTGCGGCCGCGATGCGCCGGCAGCAACGAGGGGTGGTACTGGATCGCGCCGAGCGTCGCCGCATCCAGGACGCGTTTCCGCACAATGTCGGTGACGAAGGCGAAGACGAGGAGTTCCGGTTTCCATGACTGGTAGACCTCGAACGGGCCGTCCTGCCGGAGCGCTGGCGTCTCGACGACCGGGACGCCCGCCTGCGTGGCGGCCTCGAAGAGCGGGTCAGGACGGTTGCCGGGCCGTGGCGTGGAGACGCCTACGATGTCCTCGCCGGCGCTGCGCAACCGCTCGAAGACGTCCTTGCCGAAGGCGGCCTGCCCGAACAGGACGATGCGCATGTCGCCTCCACGGCCCCTCGCCTCGTGAGACGAGCGCGGACTCCGAGTATAGGAGGGGCGTCCGTTAGGGGGCCGTGGAAGCTAGTCCGGGTCCTGCGTGTCGATCGCGCGGTACATGTACCAGGCGCCGACGGACCGGTAGGGGGCCCACGGTGCGCCGATGACCGTTGCCTCTTTCGGCGTCGGCGTCTGCGGGAGCCCGTAGGCGATCCGCATGCCGTTGCGGATGCCGAGGTCGCCCACGGCGAGCACGTCCGGCCGGCCGAGCGTGAACATCATGAACATGTGCGCGCTCCACTCGCCGAGGCCTTTCACGGCCGTGATGCGCTCCACGACCTCCTCGTCCGACATTCGCTCGAAGCCATCGAAGTCGAGCGTCTTGTCGATGGCCTTTGCGGCGAGGTCGCGGAGATAGCCCGCTTTCTGGCGGGAGACGCCCGACGCGCGGAACTGGTCATCAGTAGTGCGAAGGACCTCGCGCGGCGTGGGGGGCCTGTCCTGCTTCGAGTAGAGGGCGAACCACTTGCGCTGGATCGAGCGCGCGGCAGGGCCGGCCAACTGCTGGAAGAGGATCGTGCGCTGGAGGGAGTTGTAGTAGTCGACCGGAGTGCTGCCATCGGAGGGGCGGGGGCGGTACGGGCCGTGCTCGTCGATCAGTGCCGCGACCACGGGGTCTGCGGCCCGGAGATGGGCGTAGGCGCGGGTGAGCGAGAACCGGACGCGGGCCATCGGTGCCTCCTCGGACGATCCTAGCGGCCGGTCAACCCGGGCCGGCGCGCTCCGTGAAGCCCGCTGACACCGCGTCCAGGAAGCGGACGACCTCGCGAGGACTGCGGAGCCGGTGGAAGCGGATGTGCGCCCACCGCGGGGCGTGCTGCCACTCCTCGAACTGACGGCGCCGGCGGCGCGTCGTCGTGAGGGCGAAGTAGACGAGAGAGTCGGCCGACCAGACCTTGAGTTGAGGCCAGAACATCTCGTAGTTCGTGCCCCACAGCAGCACGCCCCGACGGTTCCACGAGCGGTGCAGGACGCGCCAGACGAGCAGCGGGATCGGCATGTCGAGGAAGATCACAGTGTCGGCACGCGGCCAGACGAGGTCCTGTCCGTTCTTGATGTAGTTGCCGCTCGTCACCCACTCGTCCCCCGCGATGGCGTAGCGGACGCGGTCGCGGAAGACATCGACGTGGGCCTCGCGCCAGCCGGGCTCCCAGATCAGCGCGTCGAGGTCGACGACGGGAAGGTCAAGCAGCGCCCCGAGCGCCGTCGCGAGGGTGGTTTTGCCGCTCGTGGTGCTGCCGATGCAGGCAATGCGTCGCCCGACAAGCGTGCTCGACTTCATGCCGGAGTCCCCGCGACGGGGCGCATCGCGCGCGCGGGCCATTCGAGGCGGAACCGGGAGCCGGCCGCGTCGGAATGGACGAGCGCGGCGGCGCCACCATGCATCTCCATGATCTGCGCCACGATCGAAAGTCCCAGGCCCGTGCCGCCGATCTGAGAGCGCGTGTTGGAGGCGCGGAAGAAGCGGTGGAAGATTCTCGACTGTTCTCCGGCCGGAATGCCGGGCCCGTTGTCGATGACGTGGACGAACGCGCGTCCGGCCTCGACGCCGCACTCGATCCACACGTGGCCGCCGGCGGGCGTGAACTTCACGGCGTTGCTCGCGAGGTTGGTGATGGCACGGCTGAGGTAGCGTGGGTCGCAGTCGACAGGCACGGCCGGAACCTCCGCATGCACGGAGATGCCGACCTGCTTCGCCCGGGCCTGCAGGCCCAGCAGCGAAGCCGTCTCCTGGCAGAGCCCGACGAGGTCGACCTCGCGCCGCTCGATCTCGGCCTGGCCGCTTTCGAGGCGGGCGAGGTCGAGCAGGTCGTCCACCATGTCGCGCATACGCGCAACGTTGCGCTGGGCTGACTCCGCGATCGCCTGCTGCTCGGGGGCCGCCGTCTCCACGATCATCTCGACGGCAGACGTCAGCACGGTTAGCGGTGTGCGCAACTCGTGCGAGACGATCGAGACGAGGTCGCGCTTGAGCCGCTCCGTCTCGAGGACGGCGGTGACGTCGCGGATGATCACCATCAGGTCCATCTCGTCGCCGCGCACCTCGGGCACCTCGTAGGAGTCGAAGACGAGGTCGCGCGCGCCCCAGGTCATCACCAGCGGCGGCTGGTCTGGCTCCTCCCGCGCGCGCCTCACCAGCGCCGCGTACAACTCACTCCCCAGCGTCCGTTTCACCGTCCCGCGTTCCCCGACTAGATCGTGGAGCGCGACGCCGAGGAGCCCGACGGCGGCCGGGTTGCAGACGATGCAGACGGTGTCCGGGCGTTCGAC
>SCTU01000094.1 GCA_004297315.1 Dehalococcoidia bacterium
GCCGCAGCCGTCCGGCCGTTACTGGCCGTACGGCGAGTCGATCTTCCACTCGGTCGACCTCTCGTTCCGCACGGCCGAGGGCCACGCACGGGCTCTCGAAGAGGGCCTCGGCGGCTCAGCGGTGACCGCGCGCGACCTGCTGAGGCGCGAGGCTCCGCCCTCGCGGGGGATCGGCGCTGGCGCGCAGGCCGATGCCGGGGAGTACCCGTTCACGCATGCGCTGTACGCGGCGGTGAAGGCGATGAAGGAGTACCTGCGCATGGCTGGCGACTGGGCCGCCGTCTCCGGGCGGATGGACGCCCTTGAAGCCGAGGCGCGCGCCCTCCCGCGCCGCCCGGCCGGCGGCCGGCCCGATGAGGTGCTCGACGAGGCGCGTAGTCTCTACCAGCGGTTGCTGATGGACCGGCTGCGGTTCGGCGCGTAGGGGGGTTCGCATGATCCGTATCGCAATCACCGGCACCGGCGAGATGGCCCGGCTCGTCCTCGCGACGCTGGAGGGCCAGCCCGACTTCGACCCGGTCGGCCTCGTCGAACCGAGGGGCGCCGATTCCGACCAGTTCCAGGGCGACGCGAAGGGCGTCTACCCGCTGACCGACGACCCGGCGGAACTCTTCGCCTCGGTCCACCCGGACGTGGTTGTCGACTTCACGAACGCCGCATTCACCCCGCGCCTGGTCGAGGCGGCGCTGGCGCACGGCGTCCGCCCGGTCATCGGCACCTCGGGAGTCGACGCCGCGACGGTCGAGCGGCTGCGCGCGGGAAGCGCGGCGGCGAAACGAGGGGCGATCGTGGCCTCGAACTTCGCGATCGGCGCGGTGCTGCAGATGCACATGGCAGCGCTCGCCGCGCGCTTCTTCGACAGCGCGGAGATCATCGAACTCCACCACGACCGGAAGGTCGACGCGCCCAGCGGCACCTCCCTCACGACGGCGCAGATGATGCGCGACGCGCGTGGCCGCGACTTCGCCGCGAACGTCCCCGACCTGCGCCACATCGAAGGCACGCGCGGCGGCGCCGCCGGCGGCATCCCGATCCACTCGGTGCGCCTCCCCGGCTTCGTCGCCAGTCAGGAGGTGATCTTCGGCGGCACCGGCCAGACCCTGACCCTCCGCCACGACTCCACGGGCCGCGAGTCATTCATGCCCGGCGTCATTATCGCCATCCGCGAGGTGATGAAGCAGGACGGCCTCGTCGAGGGCCTCGCTCCGCTGGTGGGGCTGGGGTAGGGGTGACACAGATGTCGATGGCGGGCGGGGTAAGATATGGATATGGCGATCTACACGATCGGACACGGCGACCAAACAGCCGAAGCACTGTTTCACGTGCTCGACACGCACCAAATTCAGGTGCTTGTTGATGTGAGATCCACCCCCTACAGCGGCCGTCATCCGCAGTTCAATCAAGCTGCACTTCGTGGGTCAGCCTTGCAGCACGGCATTACGTACCGCTGGGAGTACGACTTGGGTGGTAAGCCAAAGGAGCGTGATCTTTG
>SCTU01000095.1 GCA_004297315.1 Dehalococcoidia bacterium
CGGTTGCACCGTCCAGCCATCGCGCCCGACACTGGATTCCGGCGACCCGGGCCCCGGCCTTCCGAGGGCTGCCCGCCGCACCGCCATCCGCATCGGAGCCGCCGTGACGCTCGACCAGCCCTCTGACGCGGACCGCGCCGTCGCGAAGCCCGAGACCCTCGCCAAGATGTGGAAGTTCGTCGACAACTTCGCCGAGAAGTCCGGCACCTTCCTCCACCCGCAGCGCGAGATCACCGAATTCCTCGTCATCGGCCTCGCCAAGAACGCCGACGAGGTCGGGAAGCCGCTCTGCCCGTGCATGTTCTTCGAGGACAAACAGGCGGAGATCGAGAAGAAGTTCTGGATCTGCCCCTGCGAGGAGATGCAGCGCTGGAAGTACTGCCACTGACTGCTCTTCTGCGATGAGGAAGGTCTTCCCATCACCGAACACCTGCCCGAGGACCACGAAGGCCGCGAGGCCTACGGCCTCCGCACGGACCCCACCCCCGACAAAGGCCGCGCCCTCGCCCGCCTCGAGGAGAAGCAGGGCCGCTCCGTCGCCAAGGGGCACCGCGCCACCGAGGGCCCGACGACGCTCCCGCTCGGCGGGGACTAGCCGAGGACCGTCAGACGCCGCTCAGGCGCCTCCGGCCGGAGCGTCCGCCCCATCTCGTCCCCACCCGTCGAGGCTCCCGCTACTCCCGCTCCTTGAGCGCCGGGACGGCGACGGCTTCGGCAGGGTGTGCGTCCGGAGAAGACGACATCTCCCGGACCACCCCCCGGGCGCTTCCGAACAGCGCGACCAGATCGCGGGAGCGCGTCAGCACAATCACCACCGTCCCCACCACGTACGTGGCCGTCACCCCCAACCTCACCTCAGACGTCGGCACGAGGAACTGGACCGCGAACAGCGTGAACAGCAGCAACGCCTCACGGACCGAGAAACTCATGCTGCTCATCACCGCCACCGCGAACAGCGACTGCGCCGCCGTCAGCCACAACTCCTCGCGCTGCCGCGCATCGAGCTCCAGCCCCGCCAGCCCGCTGCTCGACACCGCGAAGGCGATCGCCAGACCGCCGATCAGCAGCGTCCACTGGTTCACCTTCGACGACAGCAGGATCCGCATCGCCGCGCCCGCGCGCATCCGGTACGCGAGGATCCCCGCGATCAGGAACTCGGGGGCCTCCGAGGCGAAGGGCGCCAGCCACTGCACCAGCAGGAACTCGTCCACACCCATCGCCGTGCCCGAATGGATCAGCCCCTCCGCGAACGGCTCCGCGGCCGCGAACACCGCGCACGCCGCGACCACGAACAGCACCGCGAGTGAGGTCCGCCGCGGCATCGGCTGCATCGCCCCGAGCGTCCGCGCCGGCCCCACAAGCTCAGGCTCCTCCGCGTGCGCGCGTCCGATGACCCACACGTAGCCGACGAAGATCGACCCCAGTACGACGGTGTCTAGCAGGCTGATCGTCCCCTTCAGCGGGATCGTGAACGAGTACAGCGTCGCCGCGAGCAGCGCCACGATCTCGATCGACTGACTGCGCTCGAGGCGGACGACCGACTGCCGCGCGCGCCACCAGAAAATCACCGAGATCAGCGGCCACGCGCCGCCGACCAGCAGGCGGTTCGCGCCGGTCATGTTCGCCACCGCGTATGGCGCGTACGCCGGGTCGGTGCCTGCCTTCCACGCGAACGCCATGTCCACGGCGTACTCCGGCAGCACCGCGATCAGTGCCACGATCGCGACTGCGAGGCCCTGCGCGATGTCGACTTCGGCCGCTTCGGCGGTCCACGAGAGCAGGAACGCCGCCGCGACGATCGCGAGGCCGAACAGCAGCGTGTCCGGCAGCACACCCAGATGCGTGCCGCTCACGCGCAGCGCGACGCCAGGGATGCAGGCTGCCAGGGCCAGGATGATCGGGGCCGCGCCAGCGAGTCGAAACCCAGAGAGTCGAGACAAGATCCGCTCCGTTCACCGCTCGGTCGTCTAGACCACGCCACGGTGAACGGCGAAGGGGTGACTTCGACGGACACGCGCAGCGCATCTCATCGAAAGTCTGGCCACCCCACGAGTGAGGCCGTGCTGCCGCCCTTACGGGGTACTGTCGGCAGACACGAAGCGGCTACTCCCCTTCGGATACTCCCACCCTACCTGACGCACGCCCCTTCCGGCCACCCGGGTCAGGCGCCCTCGGCCGGACCGCCCGAGGCTTCCGCGGCGGTCCGCGCGGCCTCGGCGGTGGCGCGGTTCGCCGCCAGCGTGACCGCCTCGCGGGCGCCGACCTTGTCCGAGATCCCGAAGACGAGCGCCATCGTCACCATGTTCACGAAGGCGAGCCCCAGGAATGCCGTCTGGAGCCCCGACGCCTCCGACGACGCCCGCGAGGCGACGAGCACGACGACGGCCGTGCCGAGGGTGCCCCCCAGCGTCCGGAACATCCCGCGCAGTCCCGTGATCGCGGCGATCTTGTCCGGCGCCAGTTCGATCGCGGCGTTGTTCGCCGCCGGGCCGGCCGTGCCGAACGCGAGCCCGGTCACCGCGACGATGACGCTCAGGTAGACGAAGTTCGAGAGCCCGAGCCCGAAGATGCTCACGTCGTGGTAGCCGCGCGAGAGCAGCAGCAGCGACCCCACCATCAGCACGAGGCCGAAGAGGATCGGCTTCCGGTACCCCGTGCGCGGCAACAGCATCGAGATGAAGATCGAGGCGACCATCATCGCCACCGCGCGCGGGCTGAGCAGGATGCCGCTCTCCTCGTGCGACATCCCGTACGCCTCCTGCGCGTAGAGCGGGATGAACGAGAACAGCCCGAAGATGCCCGCGCCGTAGAAGAAGTTGAGCGCGTTCGTGAACGCGAACTCGCGCCGGCGGATCAGCATCAGGTCGATCAGCGGGTCGGCCGCCTTCGTCTCCTCGCGCAGGAAGAGCAGCAGCGAGCCCACCGCCACCAGCATGCTCACCCCCACGACCGCCATGCTCGGGTGCGCGTCGCGCTGGCCGAGCTCGGTCAGGGCGTAGACGAGCCCCAGCACCGCCAGGCTGAACAGCGCCGCCCCCCGCGCGTCGATCCGGCCG
>SCTU01000096.1 GCA_004297315.1 Dehalococcoidia bacterium
GCTCTTCCGATCTCGCCGATGGCTCAACCCGCCGGAGTGGGTGCGCGAGGAACCGGACGTGCTGCCCTCGCTGCCGCCGCGCCTCGTCCCCGTCGACGAGGACGCCGCGAAGCAACTCGCGAAGCGCACGCTCACCAACCTCTACAACCAGCGCCCGACGTGGCTCGCGAACCTCCACGCCGCCCTCGACGCCGCCGTCTTCGCCGCCTACGGCTGGCCGGAGCGCCCGGAGGACCTGGACGACGAGACGATGCTCGCGCGCCTGCTCGCCCTCAACCACGAGCGGGCGGGCCGCCTCAGCTAACCCGCTACTCTGCGCGGCCCCAGCGCAGCAGCCAGAACTCGTATGCGTCGTAAAGCGCGAGCCACGAGGCCTCGATGATGTCCGTGGAGGCGCCGACGGTGCGCCACCAGTGCGTGCCGTCCGAGGACTCCACGATCACGCGCACGGCAGCGTCCGTGCCGGCGGTCGTGTTGATGATCCGCACCTTGTAGTCCTCGAGGCGCACGCGGGTAATGCCGGGGTAGTGCTCGGCCAGCGCCTTGCGCACCGCGGCGTCGAGCGCGGAGACCGGGCCATTGCCGTCGGCGGCGACCTGGCTCATCCGGCCGTCCACCTTGAACTTCACCATCGCCTCGGCCTGCATCTCGTTCTGCTCGCGGCTGCCCGTGCCCGCCAGGTGGCGGCGGCGTTCCACGATCAGGAAGTCCTCCAGGCTGAACGGCGCCGCGTACCCCGCGAGCGTCCGCCGCACGAGCAGTTCGAACGACGCCTCCGCCGTCTCGAAGGCGTATCCCTTCGACTCGCGGTCCTTCAGCACCTCGAGCGCCGCCGTCGCCTGGGCGTCGGTCAGCGTCAGGTCGACGCCCTGCTCGCGCAGCTTCTCGAGCACGTTGCGCCGCCCCGACAGTTCCGATACCAGCACGCGTTCGGTGTTCCCCACGGACTCCGGGTCGACGTGCGTGTAGGAGCCGGGCGACCGCGTGATCGCCGCGACGTGCAGCCCGGCCTTGTGCGCGAACGCGCCCGTGCCGACATACGGCTGCTGCGGGTCCAGCGGCAGGTTCGCGAGTTCCTGCGCGAACCGCGCCACCTCGGTGAGGCGCCGGAGGTTCTCCGGCGGCAGCACCTCGATCCCCATCTTCAACTGGAGGTCAGCGATCACGGAGACGATGTTCGCGTTGCCGGTGCGCTCGCCCCAGCCGTTGAGGCACGCCTGCACCTGCGTCGCCCCTGCGCGTACGGCCACGAGCGTGTTCGCGACGGCGGCGTCGGCGTCGTTGTGCGTGTGGATGCCGACGGCGATCCCCACGGCCTCGCGCGCCGCGCGCACGCCGGCCTCAACCTCCCAGGGGAGCGCACCGCCGGTCGTGTCGCAGAGGGCGACGGTGGTCGCGCCGGCGCGCTCCGCCGCGCGCAGCGTCGCGATCGCGTATGCCGGGTCGCGACGAAAGCCGTCGAAAAAGTGCTCCGCGTCGAACGTCACCTCGCGCCCGTTGGCGACGAGGAACTCGACGGAGTCGCGGATCATCGCGAGGTTCTCTTCCTCCGTCGTGTCGAGGACGTCGCGCACCTGCGCGGACGACGACTTGCCGACGAGCGTGATGGCGGGCGTCTGCGCCTCCATCACCGCGCGGATCGCCGCGTCGGTCGCCGCGTCGCCGCCCACACGCCTCGTCGACCCGAACGCGACGAGCTTCGCCTGCTTCAAGTCGAGGCTGCGCGCGCGCTCAAAGAACTCGGCGTCCTTCGGGTTCGAGCCGGGGTAGCCGCCCTCGATGTAGTGCACGCCAAGGTCCGCGAGCTTCTGCGCGATCGTGAGCTTGTCCTGGAGGGATAGCGACAGCCCCTCCATGCCCAGCCCGTCACGGAGCGTGGTGTCGTAGAGGGTGATCGAGGAGGCCGCGAGCGAGGGTGAGGTCTGAGGGTCTGTGTTCGTCATCGAGTTCTCCCGCGGGCCTCGGCGCGCCGAGGCGCCGCCGGACGAGCCGTCGAGGGGAGCCGCCCCTCGCGGTTCAGCGGGGAATAATGACCGTCGCCGGCACTGGCCGGACGACGGACACCTGCTCTCGGGACGATGACGTGAGTTCGTTCACAGTCTCGCGAGTGTAGCCGCCGACATAACGCACGGGCAATTCGGGCCTCACTTCGGCAGCCCCTCTGCAATCGATGCGGCAAGCGCCGCCAGCATCCCGCGGTCGACCGCCCGCTGCGCCGCCAGCAGCCCACTGGCCACCGCGTGCCCGTCGCTACGGCCGTGGCCGATGAACACGCCGCCGTCGACGCCGAGCAGCGGCACCGCGCCGTGCGCGCGGTAGTCGAGCCGTTCGCGCACCCCTCGCAGCGACGGAAGCAGGAGGAGTCCGCCCGCCTTGTTCCGCAGCGACGACTTCGCGGTCGCACGCAACTGGTCGAAGAGATACGAGACCAGCCCTTCAGCGATCTTCAGCGCCACGTTGCCTGTGAATCCGTCGGTGACGATCACGTCCGCCTGCTGGGTCAACAGGTCGCGGCCCTCGATGTTCCCGACGAAGCGAAGGCGTGTCTCCTGCACGAGCGCCTCATGCGTCTCGGTCACGAGCGTCGAACCCTTCGAGGGCTCCTCGCCGATCGAGAGCAGCGCGACGCGTGGCTGTGTGACCCCGTAGACCGACTGCATGTAGGCGGAGCCGAGATGCGCGAACTGGACGAGGTGGCTCGTGCGCGCATCGGCGTTCGCGCCCACGTCGAGGAAGAGCACCTGGCCGTCCCCCGCGGGGATCACCGCGCCGAGCGCCGGCCGTTCGACGCCCTTCAGCCGTCCGAGAACCACGAGCGCGGTCGCCATCGCCGCGCCGGTGTTCCCCATCGAGACGAGCGCACCGGCCTCGCCGTTCTTCACGAGTTCCATGCCGACGTACAACGAGGTCTGGCGCTGCCGGCGCACCTCGCGCGCCGCGTGGTCACCCATCGCAACCTGGTCCGGCGCATGGACAATCCGGAGGTTCGCCCCGCCGCCCTTGCCGCCCGCCCCGCCGCGCAGGCGGTTCAGTTCGTGCCCCAGCACCTCAGAGTCCCCGACGAGCACGACCTCGACGCCCGCCGCCGCGGCCTCGAGTGCGCCCTCGACGGTCACGCGCGGGGCGTCGTCTCCGCCCATCGCGTCGAGCGCGATCGCCGTCATGCGCCGCCGCCCGCGGCGTCGGAGTCGTCGTAGTCCTCGGCCTCTTCGTAGATCCACTGCACGTCGTCATCCTCGCGCTGGAACAGGACGACCAGGCGTTCTGCGCCGTCGTGGTACGGGGTGAACTCGTAGTCGCCGAAGCGGGCGATGATCCGCAGCCCCGCCAGCCGTCCCGCCAGGTGCAACTCGTCGATCGTGATCGTGCGGAAAGAAAAGGCCGCGTTCACGCGCC
>SCTU01000097.1 GCA_004297315.1 Dehalococcoidia bacterium
GCGAAGGAGTGGGGAAAGGACGGCATCCGCGTGAACTGCATCGCGCCCGGCCTGATCCGCACCGAATTCTCGCGAGCGCTCTGGGACCCTCAGATGGGCGCGCGCGGCGGCAACGAAGGCGCGCCGCTCGCGCGGATCGGGGAACCGAATGAGGTTGCCGGGGCAGCCGTCTACCTCGCGAGCGCGGCCTCCTCGTTCACCACAGGCGAAACGATTGCCGTGGACGGCGGCTCCCTCGCCTGAGGCGGGATGCACGGGCTGCTTATCATCGGTGCGTCATCTGAGTACCGCGCCGCGCGCACGAAAGCGAGCCTTCCATGATCGAGCAGCAGTTCATCGCCCCAGCGGCGGCCATCGGCCTGGACGAGCAGCGGCTGCAGGCGCTGTACGACTACGTGGAAGGCGAGGTGCGCGCGGGGTTGCCGAGCGCACAGGTGGCGGTTGGCCGCCACGGCCGAGTCGCGGGCGTCCGCACGTTCGGGACGGTGCCACGCGGCGGCGTGCGCGGGCCGGCGACGGACGACACGCTCTACTGCATCTTCTCCTCCGTGAAGGGCGTCGTCGCGACCGCGATGTGGGCGTTGATCGAGGACGGCCTGCTGCGTCTTGATGAGCGCGTCGCCTCGATCATCCCGGAGTTCGCGGGACTCGATAAGGACGAGATCACGGTCGAGCAGGTGATGCTGCATATCGCCGGTTTCCCCACCGCCCCGATGCACCCTCGACTTTGGGAGGACCGGGCGGGTCGCCTGGAGCGGATGAAGGGGTGGCGGCTCAACTGGGAGCCGGGGAGCCGCTTCGAGTACCACGCCACCTCCGCGCACTGGGTGCTCGTCGAGGTGATCACGCGCAAGGCGGGGCTCGACTTCCGCGACTACATCCGGCAGCGGATCACGCAGCCGATGGGCGTCCCGGAACTTTTCGTCGGCCTGCCCGACGGGATGCACGCGCGTGCGGCGGACATCGAGTACCTGATACCGAATGACCCCACAGAGGAGATGTCCGAGGCGCAGAACCCGGACAGCATCGTCCACTTCAACCTGCCGTCGCAGCGGCGGTCGGGTTGTCCAGGTGCAGGAGGCTTTGCGGGCGCCGCGGACATCGCGCTGTTCTACCAGCGGCTCGTTTCGCCTCAGGACTCCGGTGCCTACGCCGTGCTCCGGCCCGAAACGATCGCCATGGCGACGAAGGTGCGCACGCAAGAGCATCATCGCGACGCGTCGGGGCTGCCAGTGAACCGTGCGCTGAGCATGGTCGTCGCCGGCGACCACCCGGTCGAACGCGGTTTTGGCGCATTCGCCTCGCCTCGGGCCTTCGGGCACGGCGGCGCGGGCGGGCAAATCGCCTGGGGGGACCCGGAGACGGGGCTTTCGGTCGGCTTCGTGACGAACGGCTTCGTGGACGCCGACCACACATCCGAGCGGAGCACGACGATCTCGACGCTCGCTGCCAAGTGCCTTGTCTAGCGACGCGGCGTCGAGGGCTCGATCAGCCGCCGATCGGGTGGCGGGCGAAGAAGGCGCGGAGCGCCTGGTTGAATGCCTCGGGCTGGTCGAGGTTCACGCCGTGGCCGGCGTCCACCTCGACGGTCGTGAGGTTCGGGATCGTGGCCTCCGCGTAGCGTCGGTTTTCCTCGAACGCCTTCTCGAACCGCCCGACGACCATGAGCGTGGGGACCGTGATCGCGCCGAGCTCGTGGCGGACGGAGCCGCGTGAGACGGTGCCGAGTCCGGTGCGGGCGAGGCCGAGCGGCGAATGCAGCGCGACATCCGAGCGCAGCGCTTCGCGCACGTCCTCCGGCAGCCGCCGGTTGTTCGCGGGATTGACGCGCGCGCCCTCGATCGCTGAGCGGTCGTTGGGGTCGAGCTTCGCGAGCGCCTCCTCCATCGCCTTCCGCCGTCCCTCCGCCCAGGAGGGGTCGCTGAACGCGGTCGCCGAGTTCGTGAACGCCTGCGCGGCGATCCGCTCCGGGACGCGGAGCCCGTAGCGGAGCGTGAGCGCCGCGCCGAGCGACTGGCCGCAGGTGTACCAGCGCTCCGCGCCGAGCGATTCGCGGATGCGCTCGAACTCCTCCACGTACCAGTCGGGATGATAGGCCTCGATCGGCTCGGGGCTGGGCGAGCGGCCGTGGCCGAGCAGTTCGACGACGACCGGAGTTGTGAACGACCGCAAACCGGGCAGGTTGCGGATCCAGTGCGAGCGTCCGGAATAAATCCCGTGGACCAGCAACAGCGGTGGCCCCTGACCCTCGTGGACTTCGACGTGCAGCGTCAGCGACATCGCGTGCTCCAGGCCCCAGCGGTGCGCATGGTAGCGGCGCCGAGGGGCGGACTGTCACGATTACGATTGTGGTACATTCCGCCAACCGCTGCGCGGAGATGTCCCACCCGAGACTCCAGCGCAGCCCGGCGTGGAGGCGCAGATGACCTACACCATCCAGCAGTACCAGATCGATTTCGCAGAAGAATCAATCCGCCAGGTCGCGGCCGGGATCTCCGGTCTGACCGAGGACGAACTGCACTTCCGGCTGCACCCCACGTCCAACTCGATTGGCTGGGATGCGTGGCACATCTTCCGCACCGTCGACAACCTCGTGCACTTCGTCTTCGAGCGCGAGCAGCCGGTGTGGTTGCAGCAGGGGCTGGACGTGAAGTGGAACCTGCCGCGTGTCGGCCAGGGCACGAGCATGCCGCCTGAGGAGGCGTGGGCGATGCGCTTCCCGCCAGGCGATCAACTCGCGCAGTACGGCCTGGACGCGTGGGAGGCGGTGAAGCCGCGGATCGCGGCGATGGATGACGAGTACCTGCAGGTGGTGCACCGCGTCTATCCGTGGGGCGACCGGACGCGGCTCTTCATCCTCGGCAAGATCGTGTCACACAGTGCGAAGCACCTCGGGTACATTGCCGGCGCCATCGGGGTGCTCGGCAAGCAGGGCCCGAGCTTTTGACGGCCGTCGCGAGGAGGCCCAAGATGCAGACTGGAGATTGCAGCGGGTTCACGGTCGAAATGCGCGACCGAGGGATCGCGCTCATCACGTTCAACGAGCCAGAGCGGCTGAACGGGATGACGCAGGCTATGAAGCGCGACCTCGTCGAGGTCGTCACGCAGGCACAGATGGACGACGACGTGCGCGTGGTGGTGTTCACCGGCACCGGGCGCGCGTTCTCCGCCGGCGACGACATGACCGGTGGCTATGGCGACACCAAGCGAGTCCCGAAGACCGTGCCAGACCTTCCGCGCGGGCATAGCACGGCGCTGGGGACGTACGACGCCCTCCGCGTCCTGTCGCAGTCGGTCAACGTCGCGGTGCGCAACCTGGACAAGGTGACGATCGCGGCGGTGAACGGCTACGCGATCCAGACCGGCCTCTCGCTCGCCCTTGCGTGTGACTTCCGCGTCGCCGCCGAGGGTGCGCGGCTGGGCAGCGCGACGCTGCGCTTCGGCCTCCTACCGGACGAGGGCGGGCACTACCTGCTCGTCCAGATGCTCGGCCTGGGCCGCGCGCTCGACTTCCTGCTCCGCAAGCGCATCGTGACTGCGGAGGAAGCGCTCGACCTCGGACTGGTGCACGAGGTCGTTCCAGACGCGCAATTGCTCGACCGCGCGCTCGCGATGGCGAACGAGTTCTCGAACGGGCCGCAGGTGGCGACGCGGCTGCTGAAGCGCTCGATCTACATCGCGGCGCAGACTTCCTTCGAGCACGCGCTGGACGACATCGCGACGAAAACGGCGATCAGCGACCACCACCCCGACGCCCGCGAGGGCGGCAACGCCTTCCGGGAGAAGCGTCAGGCGAAGTTCGAGTAGCGCGGCCTCACGCCGTCCGGCGCTAGTGGTGGATGGTGCAGCCGGGGCGGAAGTCGCCCGCCTCCGGGCCGAGTTCGATCGCCGCGACGCCGAGCTCCGCCGCGAGCCGCGCCAGCATCGCATTCCACGATGCGCGGTCGAACGCGTCGTGACTTGCGATCACGCGGCCGTCCGTCCCGATGAGGACATGGGTCGGCGTCGAGACGAGGCGATAGGCCTCGACGCTGCGGCCGTCGTCGAAGAGCACGGGGAACGAGACGCCTGATTTCTCCCAGAACTGCGCCGCGTCGCGCTGGGCGTCGAGTGATACCGCCCAGAGGTTGAAGCGCTCCCCCGCGTAGGCCTCGGCCGCCGCATCCCAGGCCAGGAAACTGCCCTGGCAGGCCTGGCAGTCCAGCTGGAAGAATGTGAGCAGCACCGGCCCGCTCCGGAGTGCCTCCGCGAGCACATATCGACCGCCGTCCGCCCCGCCGAGGTCGAAGTCGGGCGCCTGTTCGCCGGGCCCCAGGATGGTCTGCAGATTCATCCGGCGCTTCCTTTCAAATGAAGTGCCCGAGTCTCCCGGACTGGTGCGGAATGACCCTATGCGTCGCGGTTATCATCCTCACGTGCTGAATCCTGGGCGATTCATAGCACAGGCCGGAGACCGGCCGGAGGAGGTGCAGCGATGCGGACCAAGTTAGTCAGCCTCGAAGCCGCCGCGAAGATTGTCCGCGACGACTCAAAGGTCGTGATGAGTTCGGGCTTTGCCTTCTCACCGATGGCGATGCTCCGCGAGATCGCCCGGCAGGGGCCGAAGAACCTCCACGAGGTCGGTGTAGTCGGTGGGTCGATCAACCTCGACTTCCTCATCGGATCGGGGCAGGTCTCCGTGCTGGAGTGCTGCGGGTTCGGCTTCGAGCCGTTCCAGAACGTGGCGCCGAACTTCGACCGCCGGCTGAAGACGAGCAGCCTCTACTCGCTCGATAACACCTGAGGCATCCTCTATTCAATGGTCCAGGCTGGATCAATGGGCGTCCCTTACATCCCAGTCCGCGGTCTTGCCGGCACCGACGTGTTCGCGCGCCGCACCGACATGATGATCGTCCACAACCCGTTCGACCCGGACGAGAAGACCGTGGTCGCAATGGCGATCAACCCCGACGTGGCGATCTGCCACGCGATCAAGGCCGACCGGTGGGGCAACGCGATCTTCCGTCGCGGCGGTGACGAACTACTCATTTCGCAGGCTTCGGCGAAGGTGATCATTACCGCCGAAGAGATCGTCGACCAGGTCACGGAGGACGACCCGGACGGCGTCTTCATCTCCTCGCTCAACGTCACCGCCGTGGTGCACACGCCATACGGCGCGCACCCGACGGCCGTCACGGGCAAGTATGAGATGGACGGAGAGCACATCAAGGAATACCTCGCGGCGTCGCGCAGCGACGAGGCGTTCCAGGCATACCTGGAGAAGTACGTGATCGGCAAGACCGAAGCCGAGTACCAGGCACTGGTCGGCATCACCGCGCCCGTGGCCGGTGACGGCGCATGAGCGAGCCGGCCCGGTACAACCAGGACGAACTGCTGGCCGTCCTGATGTCGCGGCATATAGACGACTTCGAGACGGTCGCCTGCGGCGCGATCTCGATGCTGCCGGCCTCCGCGATCCTGCTCGCGGAGGCCACGCACGCGCCGAACATCGACGTCATCATCCGCGGCTCGGAGGTCTATGGTGCCGGCGTGGGGCGCGACATGCACTTCATCGCGCAGCGCGGCAAGCTGGACATGTTCTTTCTGAGCGGGGTGCAGTTCGACGGCGAGGGGAACCTGAACCTCCACGTCATCGGCGACCCGGACGCGCCAGACCGCCGGTTCCCCGGCGGCTACGGTTCCGGGTTGCTCGCCTACACCGCGAAGAAGTTGATGCTCTTCCGCACCGAGCATTCGAAGCGCACCTTCGTGCCGAAAGTCGACTTCGTCTCCGCGGCGCTGAAGACCGACCCCACGGTCACGCGCATGAAGCAGAAGGTCTGGCTCTTCACGCCGAAGGCGATCCTGCGCTGGGACGATGGGCTCCAGCGTTACGCGCTGCTCTCGTACCACCGCGGCACGACCCCGGCGCAGGTGCAGGCCGCGACGGACTTCGAGTTGCTGATCCCCGCGGACGTCGTCGAGACGCCCGAACCCACCGACGAGGAACTGCAGACGCTGCGCACCACGGTGAAAGAGCGTCTGATCGAGACCGGCACGTACGCGCAGTGGGCCGAGACTGCGTTCCTGCCCGCTGAGTAGCCGCCGCCACCCGGCGCGACAACTTCCGTAATATGCTCCCTCGCGCAGCCGAGGGCTCAGCCCTCACGCTCGGAGGGGTGGCACAAGTGGACCAGGCAGGGGGCGGGCCGAAGGGCCCGCTGACGGGCATCCGCGTCATCGAGTTCTCGCAGGTCGTGGCGGGGCCCTCGTGCGGCCGCGTCCTCGCGGAACTTGGCGCCGACGTGATCAAGGTCGAGCCCCCGGAGGGCGAGCCCTACCGGAACACCGGCACGGTGGTCCCAAACGAAGGCAAGCGGTTCCAGTCGCTCAACCTCGGCAAGCGCAGCATCGTGATCGACCTGAGCAAGCCCGAGGGGCAGGCGGTCGTCCAGCGGATCGCGAAGACCGCGGACGTGCTGCTCATCAACTACCGGCACGGCGTGGCGGACCGCCTCGGCATTGGCTACGAGACGCTCTCGAATCTCAACCCGCGGCTGATCTACTGCCGGATCACCGGCTTCGGAGTGCGCAGCGCCGCGGCGACATTGCCCGCAACCGACCCGATGATGCAGGCGTACTCGGGCCTGATGGTGGCCGGCAGCAAGGTGGACGAGGACGGACTGCCGGAGGGTGTCTCGGCGACGGCGATCGCCGACTACACCGCGGGCTTCGGCTCAGCCATCGCGATCTGCGCGGCGCTGTACGCGCGGCACGAGACCGGCCGCGGCCAGTTGATCAACTCCTCGCTGCTGCGGGCGGCGCTCACGGTGCAGGACACCAACGTGATGCGCGAGCCGGTCTACGACGCGACGCAGCGCGACCCGATGGTGGAGGCGCTGGACGCGATCCGCGCGCGAGGCGGCACGTACCGGGAGATGATCGACACGCGCCAGGGCATGCGCTCGCGCACGATGTCGCTCCGCTTCTACTCGGGTGCGTACCAGGCCTCGGACGGCGTGGTCATGCTGGGGGCGCTCACGCCCAACTCGCGTGCGGCCGCGCGGCGTGTCCTCGGCGTCAAGGACGACCCCACCGAAGGCCCGGTCGAAGACGCCTCGGCCGCGGAGCACGTGGCGGCGCTGCACCGGCTCCACAAGTACATCGCCGACACGATCCGCAGCAACACCGTCCGCCACTGGGTGGACGCGTTGCAGGAGGGCGGGTGTCCCGCGGCGCCGGTGAACTTCCCGGAGACGATGTCCGAGGACCCGATCGTGCTGGCCGAGGGCCTGATGGTGGACGTCGTGAACGAGACGACCGGCCCGCAGCGTGTGGTCGCGCCGCTGTTCGAGATGTCCGACACGCCGACCGCGGTGCACCGCGCCTCGCCGCCGCTGGGAGGCCACACGCGGGACGTGCTGTTGAGCAGCGGGTTCTCCGAGCAGGAAATAGCCGCATTGCTGGCGAAGGGCACGGTCAACGCCCGCTTCTAGTCCGCCGGTGCGGTGGTGATGGGAGGCTGTATGAGCCGTCTGGGCCCGCTGAACCCCGAGACGATGGATGACGTGCTCCGCGCGGAGTACGAGAGCCTGGTGAGGAACCGTGGCGTGCCCGTGGACGGCATGTTCGGAGGGCCGTTCGACGCGTGGATCCGCAGCCCCGAGCTCTGCCACAAGATGCGCGAGTTTGGCGGGATGTTGTGGGAGCGCACCTCGCTCGACCGCGGCATCGTGGAGCTCGCGATCGCGATCACGGCGGAGTTCTGGGACGCAAACGTGGAGTGGAGCCACGCGGAGACCGCGGTCAAGTTCGGGATCGACCGCGCCGTGCTGGACGAGGTGCAGGCCGGCCGCCGCCCGTCCTCGCCACGCGAGGAGATTGGCCTGGTGTATGACCTCGCGAAGGCGTTCCTGCGCAACAGGTCGCTCTCCGAGGCGCTGTACCAGCGGGCGCTGGCCATGATCGGCGAGCGCGGCCTGGTCGAGGTCGCCGAGATCGTCGGCTTCTACACGATGGTCTCGTTCACCACGCGTGCGTTCGACATCGAACCGCCCGAGGAGCGGCGACCGTTTCCCCGTCCGGCGGAGGTCTAACCACCAGGCCGCGCATCAGTTGCCCGTGAAGTTTGGCTTCCGCTTCTCGAGGAACGCGCGCACACCTTCCTGACGGTCCGTGCTGTCGCGCGTGTGCGCCCCGGCGGCGCGCTCGTACTCGATCAGTTCGGCCAGTGAGTGGTCGCGGCCATACTGGATCATGCGCTTCGAGAACAGGATCGACAGCGGCGCGTTCCCGGCGAGTTCGTCCGCAAGTGCCATGGCGCGGGCGTCCGGGTCGTCGACCAGTTCATTGCCGAGGCCGATGCGGTACGCCTCGTCCGCGTTGACCTCGCGGCCAGTGAAGAAGAGTTCATAGGCGCGAGGCTCTCCGACGAGCCGCGGCAGCGACCAGGTCAGGCCGTTGTCGGGCGTAAACGCGCGCCGGACGAAGACCGTGGTGAAACGCGCGTTCGGCCCAAGGATGCGGATGTCGAACGAACAGGCCCACGCCATGCCTCCGCCGGCGGCGACACCGTTGATCGAGGCGATCGTCGGCTTGTCGAGCGACGGCATCATCATCGAGATGGCGTTCTGCTCCAGGCGCCCGAACCGCTGACTCCGCGGCGGCGGTGGCGCGTTCGGGTCGCGCGGGCCGCCGAGGTCTGCGCCGGAACAGAAGCCACGTCCCTCCGCCGTCACCACGACCACGCGCACGTCGTCGTCTTTTTGGAGTCGCTCGGTGAGGTCGAAGATTTCCGGGCGCGTCTTCGGGCCGAACGCGTTCAGGCGGTCGGGCCGGTTGATGCGGAAGTGCGCGACGTGGTCCTTGATGTCGAGGACAAGGTCCTCGTACTGCGGGTAGTCCATCGATGTCTCCATGCCGTCGGTCTTGCGCGATCGAATCGTGGGGCGCGGCGCGGTCACACGATGGCGTGCGCCTCTCGCAGGGCGGTGATTTCCGCTTCCGTGAGGCCGAACTCGTGCAGGATCTCCTCGACGTGGTCGCCCGGCATGTCCGCGGGGGCGCGGATGAACGAGGGCGTCCGGGAGAACGAGACGATCGGTTTCACCTGCCGCTCGGGACCGGTGACCGGGTGGACGAGGTCCTGGAAGTAGTGGGTGCCCTGCTCGTCGTCGGCGACCTCTTCGGGCAACAGCACGGGCGCGACGGGCGCGCCCGCGGCGCGGAAGTCGCGCATCCATTCCGCGACGGTGCGCTGGCGGATGACGCGCTCGATCTCCTCGCGCTCGCGCTTCACCATCGCCGGGAAGTCGGGCGCGTGGACGTCGACCTTGGGGTCGTCATCGCCGAGGCCCTCGAACCCGAGGACGCGCCGGACCTGGACACGGCCGCCCGGGGTGTTCGCGCTGAAGACGAGCGCGCCGTCGCTGGCGTTGTAGCCCGTCCAGTAGTTGGCGCCTCGGCGCGCCGTGGGGGCGCCTTCCTGGCGGGCTTTGATCATATCGGCGTACGTGCCGCCGGCGGCACGGATCTCCGCGTACCGCTTCAGGATTTGCTCGCGGCTCGCCTTGTCGGAGGTCGCCTCGCGCATCGTCGTAAGGCCCTCGAGCGCCATCGCGCCCCCGACGAGCGAGGACTCGAGGTACTGGCCCTCGCCGGTCTTCTCGCGGTGGAAGAGCGCGGCGCAAACACCCATCGCGGCGCCGATGCCGGCCGCGGTGTCGCCGAGCGAGATGCCGCTGATCATCTCCGGTGCGCCGTTTTCGTCGATCTTCCCGTTCGCCGCCATGGCGCCCGAATACGCCTGCGCGGTCATGTCCGCGCCGGCGTCCTCGGACATCGGCCCCTCGGAGCCGAAGCCGCTGATGTTGGCGTAGATGATGCGGGGGTTGATCTTCGAGAGCGTCTCGTAATCGATCCCGAGGCGCTTCGGGACGCCGGGCCGGTAGTTCGTGACCACGACGTCGACGTCCCTCACCATGCGGTGGATCAGGTCGCGCGCGGCAGGCTCCTTCAGGTCCATCTGGATCGTCCGCTTGCCGCGGTTGACCCACTGGAAGATCTTGCTCGTGCCGGGCACGACGCCGACGTGGCGCCGGGGCTCGCCCTCGGGCGGCTCGACTTTGACGACGTCGGCGCCGAGGTCTGCGAGGTTCATGCCGAGGTAGGGGCCGGCGACAATGAGCGAGAATTCGAGCACTCGCACGCCGTGAAGCGGTCCTTCGGGCATGGTGGTCCTCCCCACGAGAATCACGCGCATAATAGTCCGGCCTGCAAGCGCGGGACGTAGGAAGGCCTCCGATGATCCCCGCCACGATCTCCGCCATCCGGCAGGCCACGCCCACGATCAAGGTCTTCACGCTGGACACCGGCGGCGAGCAGTTTCAGTTCAAGGCCGGCCAGTGGCTCGACTTCTATGTCGACCTGGACGGCGAGGAGGGCATCGGGGGGTACTCGATGACCTCGTCGCCGCTGACCGCGGGCTCGGTGGAACTCGCCATCAAGGAGTCGGAAGCGAACCCGGTGACCCGGCACTTGCACGAGCGGACGCGCGTCGGGGACCGCGTGACGATCGACGGCGGCCAGGGCGACTGCTACTACGAGGCGGGCATGGCGGCGTCGCTCGTGTTGGTCGCCGGCGGGATCGGGATCACGCCGATCATCAGCATCGTCCGCTACTCCACCGTCGCGACGCCGGAGGTCCCCGTGACGTTGCTGTACGCGGCCACGTCGCCGGAGGAGTTGTTGTTCCGCGAGGAACTCGAAACGTTGGCCGCGCGCGACCCGCGGTTCCGCGTCGAGTTCTACGTCACACGGGGCGAAGCCGGCCCGCTCCATGCCGGGCACATCGACGAGGACGCGCTGCGGGCGACGCTCGACCGGGAGGCCGTCTACTTCGTGTGCGGACCGCCGGCCATGATCGACCGCACCGTCGAGATCCTCGGACATCTCGGAATCCCGCCCGCGCATGTCCGCTTCGAGCGCTGGTGGTAGCTGAGCGGCCGCGGGCCTCAGGACTGCCGGACGGACCGTCCGAAGATCATGACCAGCACGACACCGACGCCGCATACGAGTTGGGACAGCATGACGCCGTCTTGCACCCCGAAGCGGGTGACGAGGAAGGTCATGAAGATGGTGCCAATCGGCGTGAGCCCCGACCCCATGTTGAACGCGGCCATCCCGCGTCCCCGCATGTCCGACCGGACATTCGTCTGGAACATGCTCGTGTTCACTGCCCGCGCGACGCTGTGGAAGAGGCCCGCAGTCGCCAGACATGCGAGGGCGGCGAGGAAGACGTCCATCCGCGTGAACGAGACAACGAGGACGACGTACATGATCTCGCCGCCGAGCAGATAGCGACCCTTGTGGCGCACATCGCCGGCGCGGGCAAGCGACAGCAGCCCGATGATCGAGCCGATCGCGAGCATGGAGACGAGCCAGCCGTATTCGCGTGAGCCGCCGTGGAATACCTGCTTGGCGAAGATCGGCATGAACGACAGGTACGGGATCACGAACAGCGACGGCAGCGCGTTCATCGCGAGCAGCCAGCGCAGGCGGTCCTCGCTGGCGAGGTAGCGGAAGCCGTCGAAGACCTCGACAAGCGGGTTCACGCCTCGCTCGCGCGCCGCCTGCTTGCGCGACCTCAGTGCCATGGCGGTGAGCATCGAGATGCCGCGCATGCCGGCGACCATGATGAACGCCGCGCCCACGTTCCACGCGACGATGACGCCCGTCAGCGGCGGGCCGATGATCCTCGACACATTCTGGGCGACAGAGTTGAGCGCGATCGCGTTTGTGAGCGTCTCCGGCTCTGAGATGTCGTGCACATAGGCCTGCTGGGCCGGGCCGGTGGCCGTGTTCATGATCGAGGAGACGATTGCGAAGACGTAGCAATGCCACACCTGGACGGCGTCCGTGAGCACCAGCCCGGCGAGGATCGCCGCCTGGAGCGACCCGACGGCGCTGGTGCCGATCATGATCGCGCGGCGGGGGTAGCGGTCAGCCAGCAGCCCTGCGAACGGTCCGAGTACGAGCGAGAGGATTCCGCCGAAGAAGGCGACCTTTCCCAGTTCGACCGCCGAGTCCGTGAGGACATAAACGAGCCAGTTGAGGCCGATCTGCTGGCCCCACTGGCTGAAACCGAGGGCAGAGGTGCCGGCCCAGAGCAGCCGGAAATCGCGACTCTTGAAGGACTCGAAGGTACCGATCTCGCGGTGTCCGCCGCCACCGCCTTCGGGCCCGCCTGCCGCAGCGACAGGGGTCACATCAACTGGGGGCGGGGCGGGGATCGAGGCAGGCGGTGCGATGGCGCGGCGGATCAACGGGTCGTTGGCCATTGCGCACCGCCTCGCTGCTACCGTCGGATGTACGGTGCCCGATGACGGACATTATGCACCCCGGCGCCAGAGGCGACGGGAGCGGCGGCCATTGAGAGGCAGGGACCATGCTGTTCGAGTTGGACGGGAAGCGGCCGCAGGTCGCTCCCAGCGCGTGGATCGCGCCAGGGGCGTGCGTCATCGGCGACGTCGTGATCGGTGAGCGCTCCACGGTGTGGCCGGGGGCGGTGATCCGCGGCGACTACTCCTCGATCCGCATTGGCGAAAACGTCCACGTCGAGGACGGAGTGATCCTCCATTCCGGCAGCGGGCTGACGCTGGGCAACCACATCACGATCGGCCATTCGGTGGTCGTGCACTGCAAGTCGGTCGGCAACTTCGTGCTGCTCGGGAACAACTGCACCGTCCTGGACGACGCGGTTGTCGAGGACGACTGCATCGTCGCCGCGAACGCCCTCGTGTCACCGCGCGAGGTCGTGCCGTCCGGTTCGATCGTCATGGGTGTGCCGGGCGTGATCACGCGGGCACGTCCGGACCAACTCGAGCGGCGTCGCGCCTACCAGGGTTCGAGCAGCGGCGGCTACCACGAGAACGCGATGCGCTATCGCGCGGCGGGGATCGAGGAGCGGCAGTTCTGGTCACCGCCGCCGGGGGCCGTCGGAGAGCTGCCGGCGGGCTGGCGCGGTTGACGGTGGAGGCGGGGGGTCCCCTCGAAGTGGGGCGGCACCGATGGTGATCCCGGTAGGTATGATGCGGCACGCAGGAAAGCGGGGCGCGTGAAATGAACGACTCGGTACTGTTCGAGGTGGCGGACGGGGTCGCCACGATCACCCTCAACCGGCCTGAGGCCCTGAACACGATGAACCATGACCTCTCGGCGGGTCTGGCCGAGGCGTCACGGGAGATCCGCGACAATGACGCGATCCGGGTCGCGATCATCACGGGCAATGGCCGCGCGTTCTGCGCCGGCGCCGACCTGCGCGAGCGCAGCGCGACCGGACGGGGCTTCAACAATCCCGCAGACGTCTTCAGCACCACGTCCGGCGGCGGCCTCGGTGCGGCGGACGTGAAGAAACCGATCATCGCCGCCATCAACGGGTACTGCCTCGGCGGCGGGTTCGAGATGGCATTGACGTGCGATCTGCGGATCGCCTCCGAGGATGCGAGTTTCGGCCTGCCCGAGATCACGCGCGGCTTCTTCCCGGGTGGCGGGGGGCCGGTGCGGTTGCCGAGGTTCATCCCACAGGCATTCGCGGCGGAGATCGTCCTGCTTGGCGAGCGGTTCGACGCGGCCACGGCGCAGCGCTACGGGGTGGTCAGCCGCGTGCTCCCGCCCGAGCAGCTGATGACGACCGCGCACGAGATGGCGGCACGCATCGCCGGGTACGCCCCGATCGCGGTGCGCGCGGTCACGGAGTTGATGCGGTCTCAGGGTGACCTACCGCTGGAGCGCGCGCTGCGGCTCGGTTCGTCACTCCGCTGGATTGTGGGCCAGACCGAAGACGCGCACGAAGGCCCACGCGCGTTTGTGGAGAAGCGCGCGCCGCAGTTCAAGGGACGGTAGCGGAGGTCAGCGCAGGGCGGCCACGTCGCCGTCGGCCGTCGCTATGTAGGTCGCGGCGTGGGTGGGCGAGGCCCATTGCAGTCCGTCGATGTTGCGTTCGGCGCGTTGCTCGCCCGTGCCGGCGTCGAGGAGCCGCAGCCGCCCGTCTTCGATGAACAGCACGCCATCCCCGGTCATGACCGGCGTCGTGAGCAGCCGTCCGGTCTTCGCGGACCATACCTGCTGGCCGTCGCGCAGCGCCGTCGCAGTGCCGTCCGGCACGGCCGCGACGACGATGTCTTCTCCGAACGCAGCCCCCATCGTCCGCCTCGACAACGAGTTCAGGTGCCAGAGTGTGACCTCGACCGGCGGGCGGGGGGCCATCCGGTAGATGTACATCCGGAACCAGAAACTCCGTAGGGCATCGCCGCCGAGGTTTGCGTTGACGATCTTCATCCACCACGGGTGGCGCGTCGATGTCTCGAACGCGGTCGCGGTGCGTCCGTACACCGCCACCACGTCACCGTCGCGGATGCCCACGGAGGATGGGCGTGAGCGGGAGAACGAGACGTAGTACACGTCCTCGCCGGTCGTGCGGTCGAAGACGATCGCCTTGTTCGCGGTAGCGATGACGAGGTAGTTGCCCTCGATGACCGGCGTGACATTCGCCGCGACGACGTCGAGCGGGTGGTCCCAGAGCGTCCGCCCGTCCTCCGCGTCGAGCGCGACGAGGCCGTCCTCGTGGGAGACGTAGACCACGCCATCAGCGACGAGCGGTGAGGACTCGAACGACTCGGCCACTGCGCGGCGCCAGACCTCTTTCCCGTTCGCCGCATCGAGCGCGAGGACGAGGCCCTCACGCTGCGCGATGTAGATGCGGTCGCCCGCGATCGCCGGCGCGGACAGCGGTGGGTTGTCGAGCGTGAGGTTGGCCGTCCAGAGCGTCTTCCCCGAGGCTGCGTCCAGCGAGACCAAGCGGCCATCCTGGAGGGGCGCGATGACACTCCTGCCGTCCGTCACCAGTGCGGTCGCAGCGGGAGAGCCGAGCGTCGTCCGCCATGCCTCGACGCCGTCGATGTGGGCGGGAGCGGAGGTCGCCCTGGTGCCTCGGTTGTCTCCATCCTGCGTCGACCAGGCGCCGGGGGCGGCGGACCGCGCCGTGGAGGAAGGGACGTGCGGGCGCGGCGGCTTCGCGACAAAGACGTCGTATGTCCACCAGCCTACGAGCAGCAGCACGAGGGCGAGCGACGCGTACCGCAGAATTCGCCCGAGGGTGAATTTCTGCTCCCGGCTGCGGGCCAGACTCGCGGGGACTTTCGGCGCGGACGCGGCCTCGTCCGGCGGCAGCGGCGCCACCCCCGCGATGTCCCGCCAGCAGTACAAGCAGCGATCCGAGGCCGCGCTGACGCGGCCACAAGCCGGGCAGCGCCGTGCGATCTGCTGCGGGACGGGGGCTGAGGCTTCGCGCATTGGTTTCATCGTAGCAGGGCGGGATCCCGATGTTCCCCGAGGCCGTGTTTGGATTCGAGTCGTGCGCCGAGGGCGGATCGCGAACGTTTGAGGGGAAGCGCGAACGGGCGATTGTGGTCGGACAACTAGTATGCGCGCGAATCGCGATCGTTCGAACGGAGACGTCCATGCCCACTGCCTACGAGCGCGCCCTGGACGGCGCGGTGCGCAAGGTGATCGACGAGACCGTACGGATCGCCGAAATCCCCGCGCCTACGTTCAACGAACGGACGCGCGCGGACTACGTCTACCAGCGTCTGGAGGCGATTGGCGGCTGGTCGCACCTGGAGATTGATCGGCTCGCAAATGTTGTCGCCGTCCGCCGAGGTACGCCGGGCCGCGCGCGGCTGCTGTTGTGCGCCCACCTCGACACGGTGTTCCCGGACGCGGCCACGCCGGTGGCGCGGAGCCGAGGCAGGCTGACCGGCAGAGGCGTCGGCGACAACAGCCTGGGCGTGGCCGCCATGCTCGGGGTGGCGGAGGCGATGCACGCGACCGCGGTCCGTGACGTCGGCGACCTGATCTTCGCGGCCAACGTGGGAGAAGAGGGCCGCGGCGATCTGCGCGGTGCCCGTCGTCTGGTCCAGGACTACGCGCACGACTTCGACGCGATGATCGCGATCGAGGGGCACATGCTGGACCGCGTGCAGACACAGGCCGTCGCCTCAATCCGCTACGAGGTGAGCGTGGAGACCGAAGGCGGCCATTCGTGGAGCGCATATGGCCGCAGCAACGCCATCGCGCTGCTGGCGCGCGCGGTCGTCGCGCTCGAGCCACTCATGCCAGACCCGGAGGCGACGCCGAAGACCACGATGAACGTCGGCGTGATCCGCGGCGGCCGGAGCGTGAACACGATCGCGCCAGACGCCGCGATCGAACTCGATATCCGTTCCGTGGAACAGGGGAAGGTCGACGCACTATTCCGGGAAGCGCGGGCCGCGATGCGGCGGGCGGTCGGGGGTGAGGCACCCATCCGCTTCAAGCGGATCGGCGCGCGACCCGGAGGCGAGATGCCGGCCGACTCGGCGCTCGTGCGGGCAGTGCTCGGGGTGCGCGCGGGCCTTGGGCTGCCAGCACCCGAACTCTATGCCGGCTCGACCGACGCGAACGCGGCGGTCGGGGCAGGCCTCCCCACGACGTGCATCGGCGTGACGACCGGCGGCGAGATGCACACGCCTCGCGAGTGGATCAGCACCGGGCCAATCAGGCGAGGCGTCCCCTACGTTGGTCGCGCTATCGTCGCCGCCGCCCGCCTGCCAAAGGCGGCCCTCCGAGACGGGTAGCGCCGCCGCGGGCACACCATGCAGGCGGCGGAGGTGCGTCCCTTCCGTTAGAGTCGCATCCGAACGCTTCACCGTGCAGGAGAGGCCGCCACCCTGACCTCCGTACTCGACACGTTTCGCGCCCGTGCTGAAGAGGCGCAGTCGCAGGTCCACCTCCTCACCGGCTGGCCCGAGGTGGTCGTGCTCGCGTTCGACCTCGCCCATGGCGAGCGGGTGGCTGTGGCGGCCTCACTCGCTCGCGACGTGCCTGCGCTCACGGACCTCCTCGGGGCGCGGATGCTGGTCCCCGACCCCGAGGCCCCCGCTGTCTCGGTTGCGGATGCGGCCGTCGGGATCGTGGGGGGCACGCTGGCGGTCGCGGAGACCGGCTCCGTGCTCATGGTCGAGCCTGAACTGACCGACCGCTGCGTGTCGATGCTGAGTCACGCATTGATTCAGGTCGTCGACCGTGCGCGCGTCGTGGAAAGCCTCGACGCGGTCGCCGACGTTCTTGCGTCGGCCGGGCCGCCGGCATACGCCTCGCTGGTCACCGGCCCCTCGCGTACCGCCGACATCGAGCGTTCGCTCACGATTGGCGTCCAGGGGCCGCGCGAGGTGCACGTGGTGGTACTCGGATGACGGCCGAGCCTCCTCCGACGTCACGGCCCGGCATCCGCCAGCCGCCGGGCATCGCGCCGTTCGCGGAGCGTTACCGGAAGGCGCTGGCCGACCCGAACGTGCGCGAGGGGCTGCTGGGCTTCCAGCGCGCATGGCGAGGCACGCGCGACGCGCAAATCGTGTCACTCGAGGGCATCACGGGTCGCAGCTTTGACGCGTTGCGGGGCGAGTTCAGTGCGGTCAAGGACGCCGTGCTGGCCGACCCGGCCCGCTACGTCGATCAGTTCCGGGCGCGCGCCGAGGCGGCCGGCGCTGTCGTGACGCTCGTGCGCGACGCGGCCGAGGCGAACGCGCACATCGTGCGGCTGTGTCGCGAGCGCGGGGTCACGCTCGCGGTCAAAGGCAAATCGATGGTCTCCGAGGAGATCGGGCTGAACACGGCGCTCGCCGCGGAGGGCATCAACGCGGTCGAGACGGACCTCGGCGAGTGGCTGCTGCAACTGGCGGGCGACCATCCGAGCCACCTCGTCATGCCCGCGATCCACAAGCGTCGTGGGCAGGTCGCCGAACTACTGACGCGGGTCCTCGGCGAGCCGTTCGAGGCCGACGACATTCCGGGAATGGTCGCCAGCGTGCGGGTCGCGCTGCGCGAGCACTTCCTGAACGCCGGACTGGGGCTCACCGGCGCCAACGCGCTGATCGCGGAGACGGGGACCGTGATGCTCGTGACCAACGAGGGCAACGGCCGCATGACCTCGAGCCTGCCGCCGCTGCACGTCGTCACCGTGGGCGCGGAGAAGATCGTCCCCACGCTGGCCGACGCGGTCCGCCAGGTACGCCTGCTGGCACGCTCGGCGACTGCACAACCGATCTCGACGTACACCACCTTCATCTCCGGGCCGACGCCCGGCCACGAACTGCACATCGTCCTGATCGACAATGGCCGCAGCCGGATGGCCGCGGACACCGCGATGGCCTCGGCGCTGCGCTGTATCCGTTGCGGCGCGTGTGCGAACGTCTGCCCGGCGTACCAGGTGGTGGGCGGGCATGCCTTCGGCCACATCTATACCGGCCCCATCGGCCTGGTCACGACCGCCTACCACCACGGCATCGAGGCGGCGGCGGGGCCGCAGTCGCTCTGCGTGTCCTGCGGCGCCTGCGCGACGGTGTGCCCCGTGGACATCACCCTTCCCGCGCAGATCCTCGAGGTGCGCCGTCAGGTCTTCGCGGGCGCCCCCGGGGCACGCCTCCGCCAGACGGTGACACGTGCGGCATGGCGGGCGTTCGCCTCGCGGCGTCTGGTCGAGGCGGGGAGCCGCGCGCTGTCCGTGGTCACCGCTCCGTTGCGGCGCGGACGCTTCACGCGCCTGCCGCGTGTTCTCGCACGCCGGCATCTCGCATGGCGGACCCCGCCGGCGATTCCGATGCGCCCCGCGCACGCGCTCGACGCGTTGTACGCGCCCCGCACAGCGCTGGCGCGGACGGACGCGAGCGGGCGGCGCGTGATGCTCTTCCTCCAGTGCGTCGCAGACCGCGTCGCGCCGGAGGTGCCGGTGGCGGCGGCCGCGCTGCTCCGCGCAGCCGGGGTCGAGGTCGTCGTCCCGCCCGACCAGCACTGCTGCGGCCTGCCTGCCTTCGACGCCGGCGACCACGACAGCGCCCGCCGGATGGCGCGCGCCACCATCGACGCCTTCGAGGGTGTTGACGACATCGTGGCGGTCGCGCCGAGTTGCGTCGTCGCGATGCTGCACGAATACGAACGCCTCTTCGCGGTCGAGCCACGCTGGCGCGGGCGCGCGCAGGCCCTGGCGGGGCGGGTCTACGACCTCGTGGGCTATCTCTCCGGCCCCGCCCGACTGCCGGATGGCTCATTGTCAGCCGGGGACGCTTCACCCGTGACCGTGCATCGATTCTGCCAGGGGAGCAACGTGCTGGGTGCAGGCGACCGCCTCGAACGGCTGGTGGCCGGCCTCTGCGGCGTCGAGGTCGTGCCGCTCGCGGAGGCGGAAGTGTGCTGCGGCTTCGGCGGGGCGACCTCTATCCGCGCGCCGGAGGTGGGGGCAGGCATCCTCGGACGCAAGCTCGAAAACGTGCGGGCGACGGGCGCGAGGGTGCTGGTGACCGACAACCCCGGCTGCGTCATCCACCTGCGAGGCGGTGCCGACGCGGCGCGGCTGCCGGTGCGCACGCTCCACGTCGCCGAGTACCTCGCGGCCCGCCTGCCGAGGCCCTGAGCGGACGCTAGCCGGTCGCCCCGGAGGCGTTTGGTGCTGCGACGTCGGCGGCTGCTCGGAGTGACGCATGAGTCGGCGCGTCAGGCACGCCGGCCGGGCGGCCGAGCGCCATCTCCCGGCGCAGGGCCGGGACGATCTCGGTGCCCAGTATCTCGATCTGATCGAGGACCGTGTCGAGCGGCAGTCCGGCATGGTCCACGAGGAAGAGCTGGCGCTGGTAGTCACCGACCGACTCCCGCATGCCCGCATAGCGTTCGATCACCTGTTGTGGGCTACCCACGGTGAGCGGAGTCTGTGCGCTGAACTCTTCCAGCGACGGGCCGTGGCCGTACACCGGCGCGTTGTCGAAGTAGGGGCGGAATTCGCGCACCGCGTCTTGCGAGTTGGGGCGCACGAACACCTGACCGCCGAGGCCGACGATTGCCTGGTCGGCGCGGCCATGGCCGAACCGCTCGAAGCCTTCGCGATAGCGGTCCACCATCTGCCGGGTGTGCTCCATGGGCCAGAAGATGTTGTTGTGAAAGAACCCGTCCCCGTAGAACGCCGCCTGGTCGGCGATTTCAGTGCTGCGGATCGAGCCGTGCCAGACGAACGGAGGAATACCGTCCAGCGGGCGGGGCGTCGAGGTAAACCCTTGCAGCGGCGTGCGGAAGCGGCCCTCCCAGTCCACGACGTCCTCACGCCAGAGCCGGTGCAGCAGTGCGTAGTGTTCGATGGCGAGCGCGACACCGTTGCGGAGGTCCTGGCCGAACCAGGGGTAGACCTGCGCCATGTTGCCGCGACCGAGCATGAGGTCGACACGGCCGCCGGCGAGGTGCTGCAGCATTGCGTAGTCTTCGGCGATCTTCACCGGGTCGTTCGTCGTGATCAGCGTCGTCGCCGTGGAAAGGATGATCCGCTGTGTGCGTGCGGCGATGTAGCCGAGCATCGTCGTCGGTGACGAGGGGACGAACGGTGGATTGTGGTGCTCTCCGGTCGCGAAGACGTCGAGGCCGACTTCCTCGGCCTTCAGGGCGATGGCGACCATCGCCTGGATCCGTTCCGCCTCGCTGGGCGTCCGTCCGGTCGTCGGATCGGGTGTGACGTCACCGACTGAGAACACACCGAACTGCATGCGATCTCCTCAGCATCATTGTCGTCGATTCTGCTGGCCTGGGCCGGACTGAGTGGAGGGGACGCCGATTAGAGGCGTGATCACGGCGGGTGCACGCTCGAGACTCAGCGAGCGGCGGCGAGTGCGCTTCCGGTGCCCGGCCCCAGACCGACCTCCACGCTGAGGCCACGATGGTCCGAGCCGGTGAGGGTGAAGACATCGTCGCGGACGACATCCACGTTTCGCACGAGGACGTGGTCGATGCGTACGCCGAGCCTGCCGTAGGCGAAGTAGGTGGGCGTCATGAGCCGGCTGGCGGAGGCGATGCGCAGGCCCGTGCCGAGGAGCAGACGGGCGAAGGTTGGCGAGAGCGACGTCGCGTTGAAGTCGCCGAGCACGAGCAGCGGGCCGTCAATCTTCGAGACGGTGCGCTCCAGCACCTCGCGTTGCTGACGGTTGATGGCGAAGGCCTCGCCGTCCAGCGGGGGCATGAAATGCACGGCCACGAGGGTGAGCCGCTGTCCGGCCACCACGATGTCCGCCGCCAGCAGGTCACGCCCGCGGTCGTCAGCGGAAATTGGCAACAGGCGGGCGCCCTCCAAAGGGAAGCGCGAGGCGAGGGTGACCCAGGGCAACTCCGTGGAGATGCGGTACGGGTACGCCTCGGCCAGTTCGGGCGCGACGTCCGAAAGCTCGTGACGCAACTCCTCGAAGACGATCACGTCGGGATTCTGCGCCAGGACGTCCCGGGCGAGGGCAGGCAACTGGTCGTTGCTCATGAGCACGTTCGCCGTCACAACGCGGAGGTGCGGGGTGCCCGTCGCTGTCGGCTCGGTCAGCGTCACGAAGAAAAGCGGGGTGAGGAGGAGGGCAAGCCAGAGCGCGAACGGCGCCGCGACCATGATCGCGATGGCCCGCCGGCGGATAAAGAAGGGCGCCGGCGCCAGTGCGAGCAAAGGTAGCCCGACATAAGGCAAGAAATTTGCCAGACCATCAATCGCCCACAAAGGAGATCCCCCAAGGCCGCGAGCAGTGTCGCGAGACGTTACTGATTATCTTCCCATACTCGGGCGGACCGTGCGGGGGCTTCGGAACCTTGCGGGAGATTCGGCTCGGGAGGTTGGCGGGCGCGGCGCTAGCGGCCCGGGCCGGGTATCGCGAGGGGACTTCCGTCAAAGGAATGGGCGACCAGCGCGCCGTCCCGGACCTCGATATGGCGCGGGATGCTGGGGTTGCGCGCGCCCTCGCTGTGGCCCAGATGCACGATTTCGGCGTGGACACGGTCGCGACTGATCTCGAGCAGTCCCGCCGTCCCCAGGCGGAACTCCTTGTGGTGCGGCAGGGTGGGGCTGCCGGAATTCACCACGATGACGCCGTCGCGGTATTCGAGGCGTTCGACGTGGGTGTCGCCGCCGATCAGGATGTCCACCCGTTCCCCATTCAGCGCGTCCGCAAGCAGCACCGGCACCGGGCGGTCCTCGGGCCGCAACTCGTGGACCATGCCGATGCGCCAGCCCTCGATGTCGAGGAACTGCCGCTCGGCCATGCGCCGGTCGTCGAAGGCGTCGTTGTTGCCGCGTGCGACGACGACGGGCGCGAACTGCTCGCACCAGTCGAGCACGCTGGGACGGACGACGTCGCCGCCGTGGAGGATGAGGTCGACCGTGCCCAGGAACGCGGCCAGTTGCGGCCCGAGCTGGTCAGGCGTCCGGATCAGTGACGGAAGGTGAGTGTCAGAAATCAGGCCGATGCGCATTTGCCCACCCTACGCCGGGCCGTCCGCGCCCGGCAAGCCGAGGGACTCCGGCCTTGACGGCCCGGCAGCGTCCGGCGTAGAGAGTGCGGGCGCGAAGGAGGAGTCATGGCCAGCCAGGCACGGACCGCGGCGATCGTCGGCATGTACGAGTGGCCCAAGCGGCTCGACCGCGGCGTCTCAGCGATGCAGATCAAGGCCGCCTCGATCTCGAAGGCGCTCGACGACGCCGGGCTCAAGTGGAGCGACGTCGACGGCCTGTACGACGCGAACGACGGCGAGGGCGGCGGGGGCCTCGGGCTCGCCCCATACCTCGGGCTGAAGCCGACGGTCATCGACACCACGGCGGTGGGCGGTTCCGCGTACGAGTTTCAGACGGCGCACGCCCTCGCCGACATCGCGGCCGGAAAGTGCAACGTCGCCGTGCTCTCGTACGGGTCGAAGGCCGCGTCGCAGCGGATCCCCATCGGGACAGGAGGCGCGTCCGGCGCCGCCAACTGGCAGTCGAACATGGAGAACCCGTACGGCTTCACGCTCGTCGCGAGTTACGCCATGGTCGCCAGCCGGCACATGTACGACTACGGCACTACGCCGGAGCAACTGGCCGAGATCGCGGTCACGACGCGGTACCACGCGATGCGGAACCCCCAGGCCGTGCAGGCGATGAAGGACCTGCAGTTCCAGGGGGTGAACGAGATCAGCGTGGCGGACGTGGTGGAATCGCGCATGATCGCCGACCCGCTGCATTTGCTCGACTGCTGCATGGTGAGCGACGGCGGCGGCGCGCTCGTGATCGCCAGCGCCGACGTCGCGCGGAACACGAAGAAGAAGCCGGTGTGGATCCTCGGCAGCGGCCAGGCGACGAAGTACCGCGAGAACGGCGGCGACATCACGACGAGCGCGGCGGCGCAGAGCGCGCCGATCGCCTTCGGGCAGGCGCAGGTGCGCCCGGACGAGATCGACGTCGCGATGATCTACGACTCCTTCACGATCACGGTGGGTGTGATGCTGGAGGACCTCGGCTTCTGCAAGAAGGGCGAGTTTGGCGACTTCGTCGCGGGCGGACGGCTGCGGTTCGACCGGCCCGGCGCGCCGGCTCTGAACACGGACGGCGGCGGGCTGTCCTCGAACCACCCGGGCATGCGCGGGCTGTTCCTGCTACTGGAGGCCACCCGCCAGTTGCGCGGCGAGTCCACCTCGCAGGTGCCGGGGGCGAAACTCGCCGTCGCGCACGGCAACGGCGGGTACCTGGGCCACGCGCACTGCGGCGGCACGATCATCCTCGGCACGGACTAGCGCCGAAGCACAGCGAGAAAGGCCATCGACGATGCCTAACCGACCAATGCCCCAGTTCCCCGAGCACGACACGGAGGCCTTCTGGGAGGCCACCAAGCGCCACGAACTGACCTACCAGCAATGCAACGCCTGCAAGGGCGTCGTCTTCACCCCGCGGGCGCACTGCACGACATGCGGGTCACTCGACCTGACCCAGAAGGTGTCCAAGGGCGAGGGCGTCGTCTACACCTACTCCGTCGTGCGACAGAACCGAAACCCCGCGTTCGCCGACCTCGGCGCGTACGCCATCGCGTACATCGACCTCGACGAGGGGTTCCGGATGATGTCGAACGTCGTCGGCGTGGCCGACCCGACGAAGGACGTGCACTGCGGCCAGCGGGTGCGCGTGGAGTGGGAGCGACAGGACTCCGGGGACTATCCGATCCCGGTGTTCCGCCCGGCCTAAGGGCAGCGCCCCGCCGCCAGCCCGCCGTGAGGAAGTCTCGATGGCGCTCCCCGACATCAACGACGGGCCGGTCCTCCTCGAGAAGCGCGCCGACGGCCGCATCTGGGTGGTCACGCTCAACCGGCCGGAGCGGATGAACACCATCGGCGGCGGCATGATGGAGCGGCTGGTCGAGATCTTCCTCGACTACCGCGACGACCCGACTGCCCGCGTCGCGATCCTGACCGCAGCGGGAGACCGCGCATTCTGCGCCGGCTTCGACCTGCGCGACGTGGCGGAACGGCGTGCGAACGCCTCGGCTGGCGCCCGGGCAGCGCCCCCGCCGCGAGGGCCGTCCACGATCGTCCCGCTCGCGGAGGGGCTCGAACTATGGAAGCCGGTGATCGGCGCGATCAACGGCTTCGCGATCGCGGGCGGCTTCATGCTCGCGATGCAGTGCGACATCCGCATTTTGGCCGAGCACGCGAGGATCGGCGTCTCAGAGGTGCGCTGGAACCTGGGGAGCGCGTGGATGATGCCGATCACGCGCCAGATCGGCCTCGGCAACGCGCTCGAGATGTGCCTGTGGGGCGACACGCAGTTCACGGCGCAACGTGCGTACGAGATCGGGTGGGCGCAGCGTGTGGTGCCGAAGGAGCGACTGATGGACGTCGCAATGGAGTATGCCGACCGGATGCTGGACATGGCCCCGCGCGCCGTCCGCAACGTGAAGCAAATGATCTATCGCGGCGCCTACATGGACCCGTTGGAGGGCCAGCGTTTCGGCTCCGCGCTAATCCAGAACCTGGCCGGCATGCAGGACAGCGTGGAAGGGCCGCGCGCGTTCCTGGAGAAGCGCCGCCCCAACTACGTGGACGGCTAGCCCGCCGCCCGTTCGTCAATGGCTGCGCCCGGGGGTTCTGGCGCCACCGCCTCTTCGCCGGCAGTGGAAGCGGCCACCTCGTGGAACATGTAGCCCATGCCCGGGAACGTCTGGATGACCGACTCGCCGCTGCGCTCCGGCTCGAGCTTGCGCCGCAGGCGGGAGACCCAGACGCGAAGGTACTGCAGGTCGTTCACGTACTCCGGGCCCCAGACCTTCCCGAGGATCTCCGGGTTCATCAGGACCTTGCCGCGGTTGCGGACGAGGACCTCCAGCAGCCCCCATTCGGTCCGGCTGAGCGGCACGAGTTCGCCCTTGCGGTGGACGGTGCGCTTGGCGAGGTCGATGGCGAGGTCTCCGATGGCCATCGACTCCTCGGCCGAGGTCCCATCCTGCTGCCGGGAGCGGCGGAGCACCGCGCGGATGCGCGCGGTGAGTTCCTCGGGGTTGAACGGCTTTGCGATGTAGTCGTCAGCGCCGAGTTCGAGCCCGCGGACCTTGTCGGTGTCGCGGATCTTGGCCGTGAGCATGATCGCCGGGATCGGCCCGCGCTCGCGCAGGCGCGAGAGCACCTCGTACCCGGAGATGTCGGGGAGCGTGATATCGAGGACGGCGAGGTCAGGCCGGGCCTCAAAGGCGAGGGCGATCGCCTCTTCGCCCGTGCTGGCCAGGACGGTGCGGAAACCCTCGTCATTCAGTTGAAAACGCACGACCTTCTGGATCGAGACGTCGTCATCGACGACCAGAATCACCGGGTGCACTTCCTGTGACATAGCGCTGCACCTTCCATGACCTCGCCCCGCGATCGACGTACACCTTAGCCGATTGCAATCACACCATGTCGCGGGCGCATAAGAGTGCTGTGGCAAATCCCCGCTGTACGTAAGGCACGTGCACGATGCGCTACTGACACACCGTCATTTCGCGGTGTTGTCCATCTGATAGGGCCAGGGGCGCAGATTCGATCTGTGCAGGAGCAGCAGCCGAGGCTCCTGGAAAGGTAGGTTCATATGCTGACATGGATTCTCACATTCCTGGTGCTCGCGCTTCTTGCCGGAGCATTCGGATTCATGGGTGTGGCAGGCGTGGCCGCAAGCATTGCGCAAATTCTCTTCTTCGTGTTCCTCGTGGGCCTGGTGATATCGCTGGTCGCCCACCTGACGTCGGGCCGACGCGCCTTGTGACAGCAGGGCGAAGACCGCCCTCAAAACGCCACCGCACGGCTGACGTGCGGGGGCGAAATGTGTCCCAGCGGAATCACGACGCTGTGGTGGTGCTCCCCTCGCCGGAGCGCTCGCCGCCGGTCTCGAGCAGCATCGCAGGCAGCGCGTCGTCCTCGGTCCAGTTCAGGAGGACGACGTTGCTACCGTCCTCCTCGTAACGGCGGACGGTCGCCGGGAACGCGGCCGTCTCCGCCTCGGGGCGGACGCTGACGCGGTCGCCGGCGCGGAGCGGGTGTCCGGTAGGGGTGAACGACTCGAGTTGCGCCTGGCGGCCGCTGAGGGTCGCGCCGCCGGGGGCTTCCATCCAGAGCTTCAGGTGTCCGCGGCCCAGGTCGACGGTGCCCTCGACGTTCACGAGGTGCGCCCAACCCGCGTCCTGCGGAGCGTTTTCGAGACGGTCGGCGCCCGTCGCGCCGTAGGCGGTCCTCGGTTGCCAGGCCATTTCCCAGATCTTGAGCATGCTGCCCCCCGATCCGAAGTGCCGGGGCACCCCGCGGGTGCGAAGGTATCGAGGTTCGCGCTTTGGTGAGATAACAGCGGAGAGGGGCGTGTTGCCATGTTGTAACAGTTGTTACGGCTTGGCCGGGCGCTACTCGCTGATGACGCTCCGCTCGACCCGGGCAATCAGGTCGTCTAGGTCAAATGGCTTGCGCAGGTAGTCCACCACACCCTCGGGGAGCGTCTCGCGCGGGCGCAGCGCAGACACGATGATCACGGGGGGAAGCCCCGCGCCGTCCCGTCGCGCCCGATATGCCTCAAGGAAAGCGAAGCCGTCCATGCCGGGCAGGCGGAGGTCCAGCAAGATCACGGACGGGTCTGTCTGGGCCAGCATCGTGAGCGCGTCTTCCGCCGAACGCGCAGTCTGCACGCCGAAACCTTCGCCTTCCAGCGTGTCGCGGATCAGGCGGCGGATCGGGTCCTCGTCCTCGATGACGAGCACCTGCACGAGGGCCCGAGGGGAGTCTTGCTCGGCAGAGGTAGGCAGAGGCTCAATCACAAGGGTCGCTCGTCCGTGGGATCCCGAGGGGGATGGTCTCGTGGTTGCGGCGGAGAGTACTCGGTATCCGTTGGGGAGTTGGGACGCCGGGCGTAAGACTACTAAGTCGTGGACTGAGCGCAACTCGCTGCCACCCGGCAACGCGGTGTCTTTCATCAAACGAACCTAGGGATGTACGCGCGCATACGGCGTCATTGCAGGGCGACGATCCGTTGCGAATCTATGCCATCGCCTTCCCCGGCTGGCGATGCCGTCAAGCTGAGACTCGCGGTTACTCCACTGCGATGTTTTTGTCATGCGGTGAGGGCGATAGTGTCAACGTCAACGAAACGCGGTCCTTGGGCAGCAGTTGTCGATGACCACATCCCTGGCGGGGGCATGCGGAGCACCATCGCATGACGGCTGAAGAACTGCTGCGACTCCTGAGCCAGTTGGCGTTCGTCGTCATCGCGATCGCGGTGACCGCGAACGCGGTGCGACGTCCCCGCATTGCCACACTCCACTCAGCGGCCTTCTTCGTGCTCGCCGCGGCCATCGTCTCTGCAGGCTGGGTTGTCCAGTTGTCTGGAGACGAACTTTCAGGCGCAGGCTTGCGCATCGTCCTCGGCATGCTGATCGCGATGCCTTACCTGCTGCTGCTCCTGGCCGATGACTTCGTCGGCGTGCCGCGCGTGCTGGTGGCGGGCGCCTCCGTGCTGCTCTTCGTCGCTGTCGCATCGGCGTTCGCCACGCCCATCCCGTTGCCGGTGGCCTACACCGCCACGCTTGTGGCGTACATGGTCGTGATGCTGCTGTACTCCACCACGCGCTTCTTCATCGCGTCGCGACAGGTACCGGGCGTCTCGCGCTACCGGCTGCAGGCGGTGGGGGCCGGGGGAGCGCTGCTGGCGCTGGCCCTGTTGTGTTCGATGCTCGCGACCGCGATCCCCAACCAGGAAGCGGTATGGCGTGGCCTCTCCAGTCTGGCCTCATTCACCTGTGTCATCTCCTATGCGGCTGGCTTCGCACCGCCGGCGTTCATCCGCAACGCCTGGCGCGCGCCCGTGATGCAGCGGTTCTTCGCGGAGAGCACAGAAGCGCCTCGCCGCACGCTCGTCGACCTCACGACGGCGCTCGAGGAGCGCATGACTTCGATCCTGGGAGCGCAGCGTGTCGCCATCGCGTTGTGGGTGGAGGCACGCGGACGGCTCGAGGCGCCCGGCGTCGTCGGCGCTGCGGACGCGATGGCCGATCCCAGTTCGACCGTCGCCTCCCGCTGCTATCGGTCGCAGACGGCCGTGTTCGTCGAGGACGCACCACGCGAGGACCCCGCGAATGCGGAGACATACCGGCAGTTCGGGGTGCGTTCGATTGTCGCGGCGCCAATCACGATCGCAGGACGCCGGTTCGGCGTGCTGACCGCGTATGGCCGGCGGGCACCGCTCTTCGCTGAAGATGAACTCGAGGTCGTCCAGGTGCTCGCGAGTCAGGTCGCGATCCTGCTTCGCGACTTCGAACTCACGATGGACCTCGCCGAATATCGGGGGCACGAGGAAGCGATGCGCCTGAAGGAGGACTTCCTCTCCGCGGCGGCACACGATCTGAAGACGCCGCTGACGGCCTTGACCGCCCAGTCGCAGTTGATGCAGCGCCGCGCGGTCCGCGAACCGGGGCGCCCGGTCAGCGCCGAGGAGATCGACCTTGTCGTGGGCGAGACACGCCGCATGCGGAGGATCGTCGACGACCTGCTCGACGCGGCGAGCGGCGGCTCGCTGGGCTTCGTCGGACAGGTCGCTGAGGTCGACCTGCACGCCCTGGTGTCGGA
>SCTU01000098.1 GCA_004297315.1 Dehalococcoidia bacterium
GTCGTCTCCAGCGCGACGAAGATCGTGATCAGGTCGTCTGCCTGCGCGAGCAGGACCATCGAGCCTGCCGCCACGAGCAAGAGTCCGTAGAACTCCGCGGCCTGCTCGATGGAGGAGGCCCATTCGCGCGCGGCGACCGCCACGGCCAGTGCGACGCCAATGACGAGGAAGGCGAAGTAGATCGAGAAGGCGTCGACACGCACGGCACCGCCGAGCGTCCCCGCGCCGATGCCGAATGCGGCCTGCGCCAGCGTCCAGGCGAGTGCCACCGCTGCCGTCAGGACGGCGATCCACCAGAGCGGGGCACGGCGGCCCTGGAGCAGGTCGGCGGCCAGGACAGCGCCCGCACCGGCGTAGAGGGCGAGGGCCGGGCCCACCGCGTGGATCTGGTCGACGAAGGTCACGAGGCCGCCTCGACAATCTGGGCGATCGGTTCGATGCCGGCGCGCACGGTGTCAGTGAGCACGGCGGGCCAGATGCCGACGCCGACGATGGCAATCACGAGCGCGGCCATCGCCGTCAACTCCCACCACTGCTTCGCGTCCGTGAGGTCGTGGAAGTCGTGCGTCTTGGGTCCGTGCATGATCCGTTCGACGGTCCAGAGGATGTAACCCGCCGAGAGCACGACGCCGAACACGGCCGCCATCGTCGCCGCCGGGTGCGCATCGATCGAACCAAGGAACACCGTCAGTTCTGCGACGAACCCGGACAGCACCGGCAGGCCGAGCGAGGCGAGGCCGGCGATGACGAAGACTGTGCCGATCAGCGGCATGTGATGCATCAGGCCGCGCAGCTTCGCGATCTCTCGCGTGTGCGTGCGGTCGTAGATCATCCCGACCATCACGAAGAGCAGTCCGGTGATGCAGCCGTGCGTGAACATCTGCAGCGCCGCACCTGAGAGTCCGACCGGGCCGAGGGCGGAGACGCCCAGCAGGACGTAGCCCATGTGTGACACCGACGAGTACGCCACCAGCCGCTTCAGGTCGGTCTGGCGCAGCGTGATGACCGCGCCCCAGATCACCGAGAAGCCAGCGATCGTCGCGAGGACTTTCGAGAAGTCGTGCGCCTCGTTGGGCATGAGCGGGAGCACGATGCGGAGGATGCCGTAGCCGCCCATCTTCAGGAGGACGCCCGCCAGCATGACGGAGACAGCGGTGGGGGCGTCGGTGTGGGCGTCTGGCAGCCACGTGTGCACGGGGAACACCGGCAGTTTCACAAGGAAGGCCAGAATGACCGCCCAGAACACGATCGCCAGCGGGACGATCGTCTCCTGGGGCGGCGCCTGCGTCAGCGCCTCGATGTCGAACGTGCGAGCGCCGAAGCCGATGACGAGGAAGCCCGCGAGCATCAGCGCCGACCCAGCCAGCGTGTAGAGCAGGAACTTCGTCGCGCTGTAGACCCGACGGCCCGAACCCCACTGGCTGATCAGGAAGAACATCGGCAGAAGTTCCAGTTCCCAGAAGAGGAAGAACTGGATCAGGTCAAGCGACAGGAAGACACCGGCCACCGCCGACTCGAGGATCAGGAGCCAGGCGAAGTACTGCTTCGGCTTGACGTCGATCCGCCAGGAGACGAGGACGGAGACGAGCGAGAGCAGGCCGAGGAGCACGACGAGAGGCGCCGACAGGCCGTCCACGCCAACCGCGTACTGCACCGAGAACCCCACGTCGGCGCCGCGGATCCACTCGAAGCGGTCGACGAACTGGTAGCCCTCGACACCGCGGTCGAGGAAGACGTAGATCACGACCGCCAGCACAAGGTCCACGGCCGTCGTCGCGAGCGCGACGACCTTTGCCTCCGCCTCGCGGGCGGACGGCAATGCGATCGCGAATAGCGCGCCGACGAGCGGGACGACCAGGAAGAGCGTGAGCATTACGGCATCAGCCGTTCAACGAGGCCCGGCGAGACACGGTCGATGAGGCCACCCGAGAGCGCCAGCAGAGCGCCTGCTGCGGCGACCGCTCCGACCATCATCAGCGAGGTGTTGGCCTGCACCTGGCCGGTCTGGACGCGCCGGAGGCCATCCCCCGCGAGCCGTGTGGCGTACGCCACGCCGTTCACCGCGCCGTCGACGACCAGCCGGTCGACCAGCGCCGCCCCGCGGCCGAAGCCGTGCAGGACGCCCCGCACCATGCCCGTCTCCGCGAATTCGTTCACGAAGTACAGCCGTTCCACGACCATCGGCAACGGCCCGAGGCGGCTGCGGATCGCCAAGGAGGACGGCACCTGTGCGAAGTAGATCGCCGCGGCCGCCCCAATACCGCCGAGCGCCGCGAAGGTCGAGGCGACCATGACCACCGGGTTCATCTCGAACTCGAAGTGGCGGAGCGACGGGTCGAGGGCGCCCTCCATGAGCTCGCCGAAGAAGCCACTCGGCGCGATCAGACCGAAGAAGATCGCCGGGATCGAAAGCATCACGAGCGGGAACACCATCGAACGGGGCGATTCGTGTAGCCCGCCGTGGCCGCCACCGTGCGCGTCCTGCGCGGGAGCGGTTGCGTGGGCATCGTGTGTGTCGTGCGCGGAGGAGCCGTGATCCTCGGCCGGCGCGCCGCCTCGATACTCGCCGAAGAAGGTCATGAAGATCGCGCGGAACATATAGAGCGCCGTCATGAAGGCCACGGTGGTCGCGACCGCGAAGAGGAACTTGTCGTTTTCCCAGGCGTCGAGCAGGATTTCGTCCTTCGACCAGAAACCCGCGAGCGGGAAGACGCCGGAGAGCGAGAGCGCCCCGATGACGAACGTGGCGAAGGTGATAGGCATGTGCTTGCGCAGGCCACCCATGAGCGGCATCTCGAAGGTGTTCGTCGCGTGGCTGACGGAGCCGGCGCCCTGGAAGAGCAGCGACTTGAAGAAGGCGTGCGTGAAGAGGTGGAACATCGCCGCCGGGTACCCGCCGAGCCCGAGCGCCATCACCATGTAGCCCAGTTGCGAGATCGTCGAGTACGCCAGGACGCGCTTGATGTCCGTCGAGACGATGCCCATCGAGGCCGCGAAGATCGCGGTGAAGCCGCCGGTATAGGCGATCAGCGTCTGGACGCCGCCGGGCGCTGCATGCACCGATGGGAAGAAGCGCGCGAGCAGGTAGACGCCCGCCGCCACCATCGTCGCGGAGTGGACGATCGAGGAGACCGGCGTCGGGCCTTCCATCGCGTCGGGGAGCCAGAAGTGCAACGGGAACTGGGCGGACTTGCCGGCCGCGCCCGAGAACAGCCCCAGCACGAACCCCATGACGACCGCCTGCGGCAGGTCGTGGACGGCCTCGTTGATCTCGAAGATGTCGAAGGTGTGCGTCTTCGACCAGATCAGGATGACCGCGAGCATGAAGCCGAAATCGCCGAAGCGCGTGACGATGAACGCCTTCTTCGCAGCCGCTGCCGCGCTCGGTTTGTGGAACCAGAAGCCGATCAGCAGGTACGAGGTGAGGCCGACCAGTTCCCAGTGGATGAACAACTGGAGCAGGCTGGAGGCCATCACCAGGCCAAGCATGGCCGCCGTAAACAGCGACATGAAGGCGAAGAAGCGCGCGTAGCCGCCGTCCCCCGCCATGTACCCGGTGGAGTAGATCTGCACGAGCAGCGAAATCGAGGTGACGACGAACAGCATCATCGCGCTCAGCCCGTCGAGGCGGACGCCGAGTTCGACCTCGAACTCGAACAGGGAGAGCCAGTGGTGTGGTGCGAAGCCGACGGCCTCGCCGTCCTGCCCGGAGACGGTGTCGAGGGCCCACAGCGCGAGGAGCCATGCCACCAAGACGGCGGCAATGGTGACGCGGCCGGCCAGCAGAGGACGGGAGCGCAGCGCCGCGACGATCGCGACGAAGGACGCGACCGGCGCGAAGTAGATGGCCCAGACGGCCGCCTCGGGGATTGCGGGGAGCAACATTAGATTTTGTTCAACACCTCACGCGCCACGTGCGTCTTGCCATCCGGCACCCAGATCTCGCGCGCGTCCTTCATCGCTCCAACCTCGACCGGCGGGACGATGCGGACGGAGAGCGCCTCCTGATTGAAGACCTCGCGCCACATCAGGGCGGCGTAGCCGTCCGCGACATCCATGAACTTCACCCACATCGGCGTCGCCCCTCTGCCCTTACCAGCGCATCAGGTTGACGCGGTCGAGGTCCACCGTCTCGCGCCGGCGGTAGACGAGCACCGCCATCGCCAACGCGACCGCCGCCTCGGCAGCCGCGACCGTGAGCACGAAGACCACGAACACGTGGCCGTCCAGCGGCGCGCTCCCTGTCCCGTCAAAGGCAGAGGAGAAGCGCGAGAACGCGAGCACCGTGAGGTTGACGGCGTTCAGCATCAACTCCACACCCATCAGCACGGCGATGGCGTTTCGCTTCGAGAGGGCGATCGCCGTCCCGATCGCAAACACCGTCCCGGCGAGACCGAGGTAATGCGCCAGCGTGATGCTGAGGTCCTGCAGCGCGGGGATCGAGGGCATTACGACGTTTCCTCTCCCGCGCGCCGTCGCTCCTGCACCAGCACAATCGCACCGAGCAGCGCGAACAACAGCAGGACGGAGGCGACCTCGAAGGCCAGGATGTAGCGCCCCAGCAGGAGGTCGCCAATCCCCGCGACCGTCGTGGTGAAGTCGCTCACGCCGAGGCCCGCGCCCTTCCGTTCGTCCCATTCGGTGTCGATCGCCACGAAGCCGATGAGGCTCGCGAGCCCGCCTGCCGCGAGCATCGCCGGGATCACGTACAGCGTCGAGCCGTTGTCACGTGAGGCGAGCGGGGTCAGCATCACGGCGAAGACCATGAGCACGGAGATCGAACCCGCGTAGATGAGTACCTGCGCCACTGCGATGAAGTCGGCGCTCAGCGTGAGGAAGAGCCCCGCCATCCCCAGGAACGAGATCACGAGGAACGCCAGTGCGTGCAGCAGGTTGCGCGCGACAAACACGAGGAGTGCCGAGGCCACCGTCACGCCGGACAACGCGAAGAACGCAAGGATGATGCCAGGAGACTCCATTAGCCCCCCCGCAGCTTCTGAGCGGCCTTCAGGCCACCGACCGCCGTGGCCATGATGGGCTGCTGCTGGACCACCTCGGGTGCGTAGCCGAGTGCGCGCGCCCAGCCACGCACCATCACGACCGTCAGGCCGGCGTTGACGAGCGCGAATGCCACAAGCGGCAGCACCGCCGGCACTTCCCAGCGGGCGAAGATCGAGGCCTCGACCGCCACGAACAGCACCTGCGCGACCGCCAGTGGGATGAGGAACTTCCAGGCGTAGCCCATGAGTTGGTCAAGGCGGAACCGCGGGAGGGTGCCGCGCAGCCAGACGAAGAGGAAGTACACCGCGCCGATCTTCGCCGCGAGGATCAGGTAGCCCGGAATCCACGTCTCCAGCCCGAACAGGGTGTAACCGCCCAGGAAGAACGTCGACATCATCGCGCCGACGAGGATCGCGTTCCCCAATTCGACGCCCATGAAGAGGCCGGCCTTCATGCCGGAGTATTCCGTGTAGAAGCCCGCGACAATCTCGGACTCCGCCTCTCCGATGTCGTTTGGAGTGCGGTTGATCTCGGCCGTGCTGGCAAAGAGGAAGGTGAAGGCGCCGAAAGGGAGCAGGAAGATCAGCCAGGCGTTGTAGTTCGCCTGCCACGCCACGATTGTCGAGAGTTGCATCGACCCGGTGATCAGGACGACCGCGAGTAGCGCCAACGAGATCGGGATCTCGTACGACACCATCATCGCGACCGTCCGCATCGCGCCCAGCAGCGAGTAGTGGTTGTTCGACGACCACCCCGCGAGGAAGACGCCGAGGACGCCCAGCGAGGAGATCGCGATCGTGTAGATCACGCCCACGTTGAGGTCGAGGAACGACATGTGCCCGGCCCAGGGCACGGGGCCCCAGCCGAGGACGGCCGGGATGAAGATGATCACCGGAGGTGCGTAGTAGAGGAAGCGGTCCGCGACGCGCGGGATGACCACTTCTTTCTGCATCAGTTTGACGGCGTCCGCGATCGGCTGGAGCAGGCCGAACGGGCCCGTCCGGTTCGGCCCCTGCCTGATCTGGAACTTCGCGAGCACGCGCCGCTCGACCCACGAGCCGATCAGCAGCCAGCCCCCGACCACGGACAGGATGCCGAGCGCACCGAGGAGAGCCGTCGTGATGTACGGCACGGCGGGGTGGAAGCCCTGGTCCGTCATCCACGTGCGCAGGTGCGCGGTGGCGTTCCCCAGGTCGCGGATGTCGTACCACTGCCCGTCGAGACGGCCGTCGATGACGACGAAGGCGATCGCGGCGTTCGCGAGCGCGAAGCCCGCGAGCAACAGGAGGGCGAGGCCCTTCCACTCGACAGAGACGCCCATGAACCGCTGCAGGAGCGAACGGTGCTCGGCGATCTGGCGCAGCATCGGGGTGGCGGGACGCATCGGCTGCTCGCTCATCGGTCGATCTCCCCGACGACGATGTCGATGGAACCGAGGGTGACGACAGCATCCGGCAGCGAGGCGCCTCGCGCGAGTTCGCGCAGCAGCGAGAGGTTGATCAGCGACGGCGCGCGGAGGTGGAAGCGGTAGGGCGCCGGCCCGCCGTCAGAGACGAGGTAGAAGCCGGTCTCGCCGCGCGGCCCCTCGACGCGGCTGTAGACCTCCCCGACCGGGGGGCGAAGCGCCAGCGGGACGTCGTTCTTGTGCGGGCCGGGCGGGATCTGCGCGATCGCCTGCTGCAGGATGCGCACGGACTCGCGCGTCTCCATCATCCGGCACATGAAGCGGTCATAGACGTCGCCCCGGATGCCCACGGGGACGTCGAAGTCGAAGCGGTCGTAGACACAGTACGGCTCGGCCTTGCGCAGGTCCCACGGGACGCCCGAACCGCGCAGCGCCGGCCCGACCAGCGAGCCGTTGATCGCGTCTTCGGGCGTGATCACGCCCACGCCTCGCGTGCGCGCGAGGAAGATTTCGTTGTCTGAGAGCAGCTCCGTGTACTCGTCGATGCGCCCGGGCAACTCGGCGACGAGTTCCTTCAGCGCCGGCCAGAACTCGTCGGGCGGTTCAAACGAGACACCACCGGCGCGCATGTAGTTCGTGGTCAGGCGTGCGCCGCAGGTCATCTCGAAGAGGTCGAGGATCTTCTCGCGCTCGCGGAACATGTAGAGCAGCGGCGTCTGCCACGCGCCCGCGTCCGAGACGAGCGTCCCGTTCGCCATCGCGTGGCTCGCGATGCGCTGGAGTTCCGCGAAGATCACGCGCAAGTAGGAGGCCCGCTCCGGCACCTCGAACCCCGCGAGCCGCTCGATAGCGAGCGCGAGGCCGAGGTTGCCAGACATGGCGGCGAGATAATCGGCGCGGTCGGTGAACGGGATGTTCTGGGTGTAGGTGCGCTCCTCGGCCAGCTTCTCCATCGAGCGGTGGAGGTAGCCGACGATCATGTCGAGGTCGCGAATGACCTCACCGTCCATGACCACGCGCACGCGAAACACGCCGTGCGTCGAGGGGTGCTGCGGCCCGATGTTCAGGACGTACGGCTCGGCGGTGGAGTTCACGCTAGTGCCCCGCCTGCGGTGCGTTGCCGGCCTGGGCCTCGCGCTCGCCAGTCACGATGTTGCCCGCGTTCATCATCCGGTCGGGCGACGCCTTGTCCTCGAACGGGAACCGCGCCAGGCCCGGGTTGACTGCCTTTCCCGTGATCTGGCCGAGGCTAAGGAAGTCCTTCCGCAGCGGAAAGGCGGGGTAGCCCTCCCAGAGGAAGAGGCGACGGAGGTCCGGGTGCCCCTCGAAGCGGATCCCCATGAGGTCATAGACCTCGCGCTCCTGAAGCAGCGCGCCCTTGTACACCGGGTACGCGCTCGGCAGCAGCGGGTCGGAATGGTCCTCGACGATCGCCTTCACCACGATCTGGTGGTTCAGGTCGAGCGATTGGAGGTGGTAGACGACCTCGAAATACGTGTGGCGGTCGACGCTCGTGAGGTTGGAGAGTTGCGCGGCGTCGAACGCCTCGGAGCCGTGGAGCCAGCGGAGGACGTCCCGGACGCGGTCCGAGCGCACCTCCACCCACTCGACGTGGCGGCCGACGACAGCGCCGGGCAGTGCGGCGTCCAGCGCGTCAGCGACGCGGTGGCCGAGCAACTGACGAGGGCCGGCGGGCACTAGCGCCACTCCAGGGCGCGCTTGCGCCAGGCATAGGCGAGGCCGAAGAGCAGGATGCCGATGAAGAGCGCCGCCTTCAGGATCGTGTACAGCGGCATGGTGGCGTGGTTCACCGCCCACGGGTACAGGAAGATCACTTCCACATCGAAAATCACGAATCCGAGAGCGAACAGGTAGTAGCGCGCGTTGAACTGGCCCCAGGAGGAGCCTTCCGCCTCCACGCCGCACTCGTAGGTGGCGTTCTTGACGGGATCGGGGTGGCTGGGGCGGATCTTCAGGAGGCCGAAGAGGAAGGAGACGGCCAGCGGCAGCGCCGGGAAGGCGAGCGCGAAGATGAGCAGGAACGCGACGCGACCGAATTGCTCCGGGATCACGCGGCGTCCTTTCGAGGCCCTCGAGCGGTGCCCTGCGCTTCACGCACCAAATCCACGAGAGGCCAAACGCCCTCGACAGAGGGTCTGACCGAGGCCGCGCGGAACGTAACACCCTCCCCTATGGGGTGCAATGAAACGGAATGGCCGCCAGCCGTCCGCAGAATCTGCTCTCTCGGCGCGCCACGAGGTGACGCGCGCGGCCCGGGGTCTCATTTGTTTGTGTTGACCCGCCGCCAATCCCGCGACTAGAGTGCGCGCGGTCGCGGCGGGCGCGCACCGGTCCACTGTCTTTCAGTGCGGCACGCCTCGTTACGTCGCTTCCACGGAGGCCTTCCAACGACCTCCGCTGTCCATCGAGTGGTGGAGGCGTCCTGCCTCCCGAGCGACAGAAAGAGGAGCGGACATTGGCGTACAACAAGCCGATCCCCGACCCCGAGCCATACAGCACCCAACCGTTCTGGGACGGTGCCAAGCAGGGGAAGCTCATGCTCCCTCGCTGCACCGACTGCAACC
>SCTU01000006.1 GCA_004297315.1 Dehalococcoidia bacterium
GCCGCTGAACAACCTCATCCGCACGACGCTCCAGGCGATGTCGGCCGTCCTCGGCGGCACGCAGTCGCTCCACACCAACTCCTACGACGAGGCGCTCGCGCTCCCCACCGAGGAGTCTGTCGAACTGGCGCTTCGCACGCAGCAGATCATCGCCTTCGAGAGCGGCGTCGCCGACACGATCGACCCGCTCGCTGGCTCCTACTACATCGAGGCGCTGACCGACCGGGTCGAGGCGGAGGCGATGGCCTACCTCCGCCGGATCGAGGACATCGGGGGCGCGCTGGTCGGGATCGAGCAGGGCTTCCAGCAGCGCGAGATCCAGGAGAGCGCCTACCGGCTCCAGAAGATGGCGGAGACGAAGGACCGCATCGTCGTCGGCGTGAATGACTTCGTGACGGACTCGATGGTCGAGCCGGACCTGATGCGCGTCGACCCGACGCTGGGCAAGCGCCGCGCGAAGCAACTGGCCGCGCTGCGCAAGCGCCGCGACAACGCCAACGTCACGCGCATCCTCGGGCGCATCCGGGAGGCGGCGCACTCGGACGAGAACACCATGCCGCTCTTCATCGAGGCGGTCGAGGCGTACGCCACGGTCGGCGAGATCTGCGCGGTCCTGCGCGAGGAGTGGGGCGAGTACCAGGAAGTCATGACGATCTGATGGCGGACGCCCAGACGTCGGAGGCGCTGCGCGCCCAGGTCGAGGCCGTCCTCGAGGCGAACCGTGCCGCTCGCGCCGAACTGTTGACCGTGCTCGACGCCCTCACCGACGAGCAGCATCGCGAGGTCTGGTTCGGCACCTGGTCGCTGCACGAGTTGATCGCCCACATCGCTGCCTGGCAGGACGGCTTCGCCCTCGCGGTGGAGCAAATGCTGAGGGGCGAGCGACCGGCTATCCCCGGCTTCGACTCCGCTGTCGACGACAGCGAGGCGACGGACCGCTTCAATGCTACGGTCGCCGAAGGCGCTTCCGCGAAGTCGTGGGAGACGCTGCTTAGCGAGTTGAGATCTGCCCGCGAACGGCACGAGGCCGTTGTGAGACGCATCCCGGGCGTCCTCGATCCTGACCGATTCGTCGAGGGCCGCACGGCCCGGCGCCTCGCCGACTCCGCCAACCACGACCGAGAGCACATCGACGCCATCCTCGAGTGGCGCAGGAGCAAGGGGTATCGCTCATGATCGACCGCATCCACCACGTCGGCATCGTCGTGCACAGCGCGGACGCGGCCCTCAAATTCTTCCGCGACACGCTCGGCCTCACGGTCACCGAGGACCGCGTGATCGACGAGCAAGGCGTCCGCGGGGTACTGCTAAGCCTGGGCGAGAACGAAATTGAACTCCTCGAACCCACGCGGGACGACACGGGCGTGGCGCGCTTCCTGCAGTCGCGTGGCGAGACGATGCACCACATCTGCTTCAACACCGACAACGTGGACGGCGAACTGAGCCGCCTGAAGGCGCTGAACGTCGAGCTGATCGACCAGGAATCGCGCGACGGCCTGGCGGGGCGGATCGCCTTCATCCATCCGAAGGCAGCGCACGGCGTCCTGATCGAACTCGCGACGCCGCCCGCCGGCGCGCACACCTCGCACGCAAAGGGCTTCGACCACCTCGCCGTCACGGTCGCCGACTACGAAGCGGCGAAGGCGACGTGGGATCGGCTGGTCGGCCTCAAGGTCACTGGCGAGCTGCGGCCGGAAGGCCGGGGCATGGTGATCGGCCAGATGCAATCCGGCCAGGCGATCATCGAACTGCTCGCGCCCACCTCGCCCGAGTCGCCGATGGCTCAGCGCATCGCCGAGCAGGGCGAGCGTGCCTCCTCGATGGTCGCCATCGAGGTCGCCGACCTCGACGCCGAGGTGGCGAAGTACCGCTCCAAGGGGCTCACGCTGCCCGACCCGGCCACCGGCGTCCTGCCGAACAGCCGCACGAGCACGATCAGTGCCGAGCAGGCCTTCGGCCTCGCCATCCAGCTCATCGAGTTCAGGCGGTAGCGCCGCAGAGGCTTCCACGGTCGTTTTCGCGAAGCGCTAAAGTCCGCCCGACGCCTGACCAGGCTGACGGGAGCGGACACCGATGAAACCTCGCTTGGCCCTGACGATTGGCGCGGTGGTGGCCGGGCTGTTCGGCCTCGGTCTCACCCTTGCACCGGAACCGATGGTCGGCGGGTTCATGAACGCCTTCCCCACCGAAGCCGAGGTGCTGAGCCGCGATCTGGGGGTGACGCTGCTGAGCCTGGGCGTCCTGAACTGGATGACGCGGGATGCGACCGGCCCGGCCCTACGAGGCGTGCTTGTTGGAAACCTGCTGATCCAGGTGCTGGAGATCGTGGTCAACGGTATCGAGATCGCCGCGGACAAACTGCCAACGGCGGCGGCGGGGGGCCTCGTGGTCCACGTAGTGCTAGGCGGGATCTTCGCGAGCGCACTGATGCGCCGCGAACGGGTCTGACCGGGACGGCTGGACGCCTTCGAGACGGCGGGCTAGCGCCCTTCGCCAACCTCGGAGAGACTGATCGCGCCGAGGCACGCCGAAGGCCCGGTTGGAGAGTCGGAGCGTCAGATGACCCAGGAACGCCCCATCCGCGTGCTCATCGCCAAGCCGGGGCTGGACGGCCACGATCGCGGTGCGAAGGTTGTGGCGCGCGCGCTGCGCGACGCCGGCATGGAGGTTATCTACACCGGCATCCGCCAGACGCCTCAAATGATCGCTGAGGCTGCGCTGCAGGAGGACGTGCAGGTCGTCGGCCTCTCGATCCTCTCCGGCGCGCACCTCGAACTCTTCCCGCGCGTCGTCGAGGAGTTGAAGGCGCGCGGCGTGGACGACGTGCTGCTGTTCGCCGGCGGGATCATCCCGCAGGAGGACATCCCGGCGGTGAACAAGATCGGCTTCACGGGCGTCTTCGGCCCAGGGACGGACACGAACGACATCATCGCCTTCGTGCGCGAGCACGCGCCCGTACGCGCATGACCCCGCCCTCAGGCGTGGTAGATACCGCGACCGCTCTCGTCGAAGGCGTGCTGGCGGGCGACCGCCGCGCCCTGGCCCGCGCGATCACGCACGTCGAGGCCGATAGCGTGACGGGCCGCGAGGTGCTGGCGCGCATCTACCCGCGCACCGGGCGTGCGCAGACGGTCGGTATCACCGGTTCCGCGGGTGCGGGAAAGTCGACGCTCGTCGGTGCGATTGCGCGCGAGGAACGGAAGCGCGGCCGCACCGTCGGCATCGTCGCGATCGACCCGTCCTCGCCGTTCTCGCACGGCGCGATCCTCGGCGACCGCATCCGCATGCAGGATCTGACCGCGGACGGCGGGGTCTTCCTGCGCTCCATGGCCAGTCGAGGCAACCTCGGCGGGCTGTCGGAGTCGGCGACCGGCGTCGTCGACGTGCTCGATGCGGCTGGGTTCGACGTCGTGATGATCGAGACCGTGGGTGCGGGGCAGGACGAGGTGGAGGTCGCGAATGCGGCAGGCACCACCGTCCTCGTCGCGAACCCAGGCGGCGGCGACGAAGTGCAGTCGATGAAGGCCGGCCTGATGGAGGTCGCACAGGTCATGACCGTGAACAAGTCGGACCTGGCGGGCTCCGACACGGCGGTCACGCAACTGAAGGCGCTGCTCGCCATCGCAAACCTTGGTTCGTGGGTGCCGCCGATCCTGAAGACCGTCGCCCGCACCGGCGAGGGCGTCCCGGAACTCGTGGACGCCATCGACCGGCACCAGGCGCACATCACGTCATCGGCCCACGCTGCTGAGGAACGCCGCGCGCAGGCGGCCCGGCAGTTGATCGCGCTGGCCCGCGCCGCGCTTCACCGCGAGGCGCTCGAGGCGGCCTCGACGACCGGGGCACTCGAGGCGCTGGTCGACGCTGTCGCCAGGCGGGAGCGGGATCCGCGGAACGCCGCCGTGGCCCTGCTCGACGCGGTGAAGGCGCAGTGGGCAGCGCAGCAATAGCCTCCACCGGGAGACGTAACGCGGCGTAACACGTCGCGAGCGCTTGCCTTCGATCACCGGAAACGGTAGTGTCCAGATTCAGGCGGGTGGTCTCCTCGGGTGAGACCGGTTGAGGGTGCCCCAGCACCGTGTCACTTCGCCTCCCCGGCTTCGGTCCGGCACAAATGGTGCTCGCGATCGCCCTGCTGTTGCTGGGCCTGTTTCTCTATGCCATGGCGCAGACCGCCGTGCAGGCGCATCGCCTCGGCGCGCACGAGCGCGAGGTCTTTGCGGAAGTCGAGCAGTTGCGCCGGCAGCAGGCCGAACTCCAGGGGCTGCTCACGTATCTGAAGTCGGACGAGTACGTGGAGGGGTTCGCACGCCAGCAGTTTGGCTATGTGAAGCCGGGCGAGACGCTGGTCGAGGTGACGGCACCTGCCGCCGAGAAGGGGCAGCGCCGGCCGGGAGACCGCTGGTGGGAGGCGGCCTTCGACGTCTCCGCCGCCGACCTCGGCCCCAGTCCCGCGCCGGCAAAGCCGTAGACAACGTCGCGGTACGCTTCCCGGCGTGAAGCGATCTCCTGACCCGTACCCACGCCTGCGACGGACCGCCGCATTCGAGCGCCGGGTGGCGACGGCGCTGCACGCGATGGTGCCCGAGGCGGCTCCGCTCCTCGTCGCTTGTTCCGGCGGGCCGGATTCCACAGCGACCCTGGTCGCCGTCGCCCGCACCCATGCCGGGCCCGTTACTGCGACATGGTTCGACCATTGCATGCGCCCGGCTGCCGAGGTTGCGCGGGATTGCGAGGTGGTCCGTCGCGTGGCATGCGACCTCGGCGTCCCCGCCGTCGAAGGGCGTGCGGCGGCCACCCCGCGCGGCGAGGCGGCCGCGAGGGTGGCGCGCTACCGCTGGCTGGCGCGGGCGGCAGTGAAGGCGGGGGCGGTCGGATGCGTGACAGGCCATACGCGCGACGACCAGGCGGAGACGGTGCTCCTGCGCCTCGTGCGAGGAGCTGGGGCGCGGGGGGCTGCCGGAATGGCGCCGGATTCGCCGTGGCCCGTGGCGGCTTCGGCGGGGCAGGGATTGCGCCTCTTGCGGCCGCTGCTGAACCTGGGCCGGGTCGAGGTGGAAGCGTACCTCGAAGCCCTCGGGATCGAGGCGGCGCTCGACCCCTCAAATGAGTCGCGTGAGTATGCGCGAAACCTGATCCGGCTCGAGGTGCTCCCGGTGCTCTCCGAGGTGAATTCCGCGGCCGTCGCCCACCTCGCGGGCTTTGCGGAGCGCGAGCGAGACGACGAGGCGGCGCTGTCGGCCTGGGCGGCGCGTTGGATGGAGGAGCACGCTTCAGCAGGCGACGGGACGCTGACGCTGCGCCGAGCCGCGCTCAGAGGATTGCCTGTGGCGGTGGCGCGTCGCGTGCTCGCTCAGGCCTGCGCCGGGCTGGGGATCGCCCCTGGTGAGGCGCACCTCGAAGCCCTGAGGGGCCTCGCGTCCGGCCGGGGCGGAGCGCAGGTGACGCTCCCGGGTGCGCTCGCCGAAAGTCGTGGTACAGTGCTCAAGATGCGACGGAACGCCTGACCGGCCGGCCCAACAGCGGGCGCCCGGTTCACGCAGCGGAGACGAGAAAGTCTTCGCGAATACTTCTCGCGCCTGTTGACCCAGGTTGCCAGATTCCGTAGCATCTCCGTTTGTCGCCCGCGAAGCGGACGCAGCGCACATTTACACCTGGATAGCGCGCAGAATCTGAATCGGACCCCGTCAGGGGGTACCGGTCGGGCCTGTTCCGTGGCGGGAAACCGCGACGGTGGAGGCTCGCATGTCCGGTACTCGACTGACATCCAAACAAGACATTATTCGGGCCGCTACGGCGACTCGAAGTCTTTCGTTTTGGAGAGTTTGATCCTGGCTCAGGATAAACGTTGGCGGCGTGCCTAATGCATGCAAGTCGCACGAGGGCTTCGGCCCTAGTGGCGGACGGGTGAGTAACACGTACGAATCTGCCCGGAGGTGGGGGACAACTTCCCGAAAGGGAAGCTAATACCGCATACGGTCTACGGACCAAAGCCGAAAGGCGCCACCGGAGGAGCGTGCGGCGGATTAGCTAGTTGGTGGGGTAACGGCCTACCAAGGCGACGATCCGTAGCTGGTCTGAGAGGATGGTCAGCCACACTGGGACTGAGATACGGCCCAGACTCCTACGGGAGGCAGCAGCAAGGAATTTTGCACAATCGACGCAAGTCGGATGCAGCAACGCCGCGTGGGGGATGAAGGCTCTCGGGTTGTAAACCCCTTTTGCGAGGGAAGAAGATCTGACGGTACCTCGCGAATAAGTCACGGCTAACTACGTGCCAGCAGCCGCGGTAATACGTAGGTGGCGAACGTTGTCCGGATTCACTGGGCGTAAAGCGCGCGCAGGCGGACTGATAAGTCAGAGGTAAAATCTCCCGGCTCAACTGGGAGGAGCCCTTTGATACTGTCAGTCTTGAGGCACCTAGAGGAGAGTGGAATTCCCGGTGTAGTGGTGGAATGCGTAGATATCGGGAGGAACACCAGTGGCGAAAGCGACTCTCTGGGGGTGACCTGACGCTGAGGCGCGAAAGCGTGGGGAGCAAACGGGATTAGATACCCCGGTAGTCCACGCCGTAAACGATGAGTACTAGCTGTCTGGGGTATCGACTCCCTGGGTAGCGAAGCTAACGCGATAAGTACTCCGCCTGGGGACTACGACCGCAAGGTTAAAACTCAAAGGAATTGACGGGGGCCCGCACAAGCAGCGGAGCGTGCGGTTTAATTCGAAGTTACGCGAAGAACCTTACCAGGGTTTGACATGGCGCTGACCGCCGATGAAAGTCGGTTTCCCTTCGGGGCGGCGTCACAGATGCTGCATGGCTGTCGTCAGCTCGTGCCGTGAGGTGTTGGGTTAAGTCCCGCAACGAGCGCAACCCTCGTCGTGTGTTGAATTTTTCACACGAGACTGCCCGGAGCAACCGGGAGGAAGGCGGGGATGATGTCAAGTCAGCATGGCTCTTACATCCTGGGCCACTCGCACGCTACAATGGGCAGTACAGACCGTTGCGATGCCGTGAGGCGGAGCTAATCGGACAAAGCTGTCCTCAGTACGGATTGCAGGCTGCAACTCGCCTGCATGAAGCCGGAGTTGCTAGTAACCGCAGGTCAGCCTTACTGCGGTGAATACGTTCCCGGGCCTTGTACACACCGCCCGTCACGTCATGGGAGTGGGTAACACCTGAAGTCGTTGAGCTAACCGCAAGGAAGCAGACGCCCAAGGTGGGACTCGCGACTGGGACGAAGTCGTAACAAGGTAGCCGTACCGGAAGGTGCGGCTGGATCACCTCCTTTCTAGGGAGACACTCCGCCGGCTCGCGTCGCACCTCGCCTCGGCGAGGCCTCTCGGACCAACCAGCGAGCAATCGCCGGCCCGGCCCGAGAGGGACGTACTCGTCCCTACGGTGTAGGGGGAGTGCCGGCCAGACTCCTAGTCGATCTACCCATCGGCCTCGCAAGGGCCGTCTGTCCCGTCGATGGGTCGACCACAGATCTCGCTCGGTCTGAGCGAGGGATTCTGCGTGCTATCCAGAGGTCAATGTGCGTCCGTCCTCGCGAGCGATCGCGAGGAGCCCGGGGGCCATTAGCTCAGGTGGTTAGAGCGCAGTCCTGATAAGACTGAGGTCCCTGGTTCGAGTCCAGGATGGCCCACCATCCGCCATCCGCGCCGAGTTCGCTCGGCAGATGAGGTCCGGCCGGGGCCGTAGCTCAACCGGGAGAGCGCCGCCTTTGCAAGGCGGAGGTCGGGGGTTCGAGTCCCCCCGGCTCCACCAATCTCCCGGCCACCAGTAGTCCCCTCGGACACCACCTCGGAGCCTCGCGAAGGCGAAGTCAGCGCAAGCTGGCGTCACCCTCGCGGCGCTTCGGCGCGCTACACCACGTGTGGCGTCCGGCGCACAGGACGGGGTCTCCCGTCCGGCAGCACCTTCACAACAGAATACGGCGAGAGTTGCAAGTCATATTTGCGAGCGCGAAAGCGCGTCGCTGAGTCTGCCTCGCGGGCCTGTCCGGCCTCGCGAGGCCGCATGAGATTGCAGAGTTGTGCTTGACAGAGGGTCAAGTTACTAAGGGCGCGCGGTGGATGCCTTGGCGCCTGGAGCCGATGAAGGACGTAGCATGGCTGCGATAAGCCTGGGCTAGCTGCCAAGCGAGCTCAACCCAGGATTTCCGAATGGGGCAACCCGGCTCGGGTCATACCGAGTCACCGCTGGCCGAACACATAGGCCAGAGGGAGGGAACCGGGGGAACTGAAACATCTCAGTACCTCGAGGAAGAGAAATCATTCTCCTAGTAGCGGCGAGCGAACGGGGAACAGCCCAAACCGTCGTCTTCGGACGGCGGGGTTGTAGGACGGTCCATGTGGAGTTACCAATCCATTTGGTAGGGGAACGGCCTGGAACGGCCGGCCAGAGGGGGTGAGAGCCCCGTACCCGAAACTGAATGGACTCCGGACCGGATCCTGAGTACCGCGGGACACGTGAAACCCTGCGGGAAACCGGGAAGACCACTTCCCAAGGCTAAATACTCCAGGCGACCGATAGTGAACCAGTACCGTGAGGGAAAGGTGAAAAGCACCCCGGAAGGGGAGTGAAATAGTTCCTGAAACCGCGTGCTTACAAGCAGTCGGAGCCGGGCTTGTCCCGGTGACGGCGTGCCTATTGAAGAATGAGCCGACGAGTTACGTTCAGTGGCAAGGTTAAGTCACGGGAGTGACGGAGCCGAAGCGAAAGCGAGTCTGAATAGGGCGCAGAGTCGCTGGATGTAGACCCGAAACCGAGTGATCTACCCATGGGCAGCGTGAAGCGGGGGTAATACCTCGTGGAGGCGCGAACCTTCCTGCGTTGCAAAGCAGTTGGATGACCTGTGGGTAGCGGAGAAATTCCAATCGAACTCGGAGATAGCTGGTTCTCCTCGAAATGCATCTAGGTGCAGCCTCGGCCGTTCTCCAACGGGGGTAGGGCTCTGACTGGGCTAGGGGGCATACCGCTTACCAAACCCATTCAAACCGTGAATACCGTTGGACTAGAGGCCGGGAGTGAGACAGTGGGGGCTAAGCCTCATTGTCAAAAGGGAAACAGCCCAGATCCTCAGCTAAGGTCCCTCAATCCACGCTCAGTGTTAAAGGATGTCCGATCGCACAGACAGCCAGGATGTTGGCTTAGAAGCAGCCACCATTGAAAGAGTGCGTAATAGCTCACTGGTCGAGTGGTCGGGCGCCGACAATGTACCGGGGCTCAAGCGTGGTACCGAAGCTAGGGGCCGTCCGCAAGGACGGCGGTAGAGGAGCGTTCTGCAGGCAGTGAAGCGGGTGGGGTGACCCCCCGTGGAGCGTGCAGAAGTGAGAATGTCGGCATGAGTAGCGTAATTCGGGTGAGAAACCCGAACGCCGTAAGCCTGAGGGTTCCTACGCAAGGTTATTCCGCGTAGGGTTAGGCGGGCCTAAGCCGAGGGCGAGAGCCGTAGGCGATGGACAGCAGGTTAGTATTCCTGCCCCACTGTGGCGGCGTTTGAGACGAGAGGCGTGACCCGGGAGGATAGGTTGAGCGGGCCTTGTGGACATGGCCCGTCCCTGCATCGTAGGCGTCTGGGGGTAGGCAAATCCGCCCCCAGGTCAAGCGGAGGGTGTGGGGGAAGTGGAGACTTCGGTCAAAGCGATTCAGCTGAGTCCA
>SCTU01000099.1 GCA_004297315.1 Dehalococcoidia bacterium
GCGCAGCACGCGGCCATCCCACCTCGCGGCGGGCGCAGTGTAGCGCGGGCCGCGGGGGAGGTGGCCGCTACCGCTTGAGCGCGGGACGCCGCACGAGGTTGCGGCGGAGGAGTTCCTCGGCGATCTGGATCGCGTTCGTCGCCGCGCCTTTGCGCAGGTTATCCGTCACGCACCAGAACACCACGCCGTGGTCGACCGTCGGGTCGACGCGCAGCCGCGCGACGAACGCCTCGTCGCGGCCCGCCGCCTGGAGCGGCGTGATGTATTGCTTCGGGTCTTCGATGAGCACAACCCCGGGCATGACTCGGAGGGCGGCCTTCAGCGCCTCGATCGGCGCCGGGCCCTCGAACTCCACGTGGACCGCCTCGGCGTGGCTGAGCGGCGTGGGCACGCGCACGCACGTGGCGGCGAATTTCAGGCCGTCCAGGTGCAGGATCTTGCGCGTCTCGTTGCGCATCTTCAGCTCTTCTTTGGTGTAGTCGTCCTCCGCGAAGTCGTCGACCTGCGGCAGTACGTTCATTGCGATCTGCTGCGGGTAGACCGAGGGCGCGGGCACCGGCTTGCCGGCGCCGATCGCCTCCACCTGGGCGTACAACTCGCGCACCGCCGCCGCGCCCGTGCCGGACACCGCCTGGTAGGTCGCCGCCGTGACGCGCTTCAGCGGCGCGACGGTCCGCATCGCGTGCAATGCCATGACGAGGGGCGTCGTGGTGCAGTTCGGGATCGAGACGATCCCCTCGTGCCACTCGAGGTCGTCACCGTTGATCTCCGGCACGACGAGCGGGACGTTCGCGTCCATGCGGTAGGCGGAGCCGTCGTCGATCATGACGCCGCCCATCTCGCGCACGACCGGCCCCCACTGCTTCGAGACGGACGAGTCCGCCGAGCAGAAGACGATGTCGGCGCCCTCGAGGTTGGCGCGCGTCGCCTCGTGCACGGTGAGCGGCTTGCCGTCGTACATCAGCGTCTTGCCCTCGGACCGGGCAGACGCGAGGAGCCGCAGCTCCTTCATCGGCAGACGCCGTTCCGCGGCGACGCGGAGGAAGACATCCCCCACGGCCCCGGTGGCCCCGATCACGGCAATCACTGGCTCCACGCTGGTGCTCCTGCTGCCCGGCCTGCCGGGGGACGAAGACGCCGCCCACCGGCGGCTCACCCTCGATGTTACGGCGGGCGAGGCGGTAGGGGCGAGGGGGGATTGTGGATGTGGGTAGAATTGCGCCCGGGGGTTCACCGTGGCACAGATTCTAGTTACTCATCTCACACGTATGAGTCACCCGTACGTCTGTGTCGCTGGGATCGACACAGAGACCGGACAGCACATTCGTCCGTTACCTCCTGAACGACGCCTTCACTACGACACGACCGCCGGTGCGGACGGATTCGGCTTACGACGAGTGATGGAGTTGGGCACGGTTACTCCAGCGACGCTCCGCGCTCCACACCTCGAAGACAGGTTGATTGACGTTGCCGCCATCCGCACCATCCGTATGG
>SCTU01000100.1 GCA_004297315.1 Dehalococcoidia bacterium
GTCGGCCCCTGGGCGCCGCTCGACCCGATGGTGCGGTCATGGATACGCCCGTACCCCGTCCGGCAGATGCAGTCAGTGCTCACGGCGGGGCGGTAGCGAGACGGAGGCCAGCGATGAGCCAGGCAGTTCCCCGCGCACCACGGCGCGATCATCAGCAGCGGCTGGTCGAGACCCGCCGGAGCCGGCCATGGCCGCTCGTGGTCACGCTGGGCGTCGCGGCGTCGGCCGCTGTGCTCCTCTGGCGGATTGCCGGGCCTCCGACCGCCGTGTGGCGCATCCCTGACCTCGCGGCAGTGCGGACGGCCCTGACCGCGACCGATCTGTCCGACGGCGATCTCATCACGGCCGCCGCCTCCGTCGCGTGGCTGCTGCTCGCGTATCTGACCGTCACGATCGGACTTCGCACGCTTGCCGTGGCCGCGGACCGTGCGACACGCGGAGCACGCTGGGCGCGCACCGCACTTCGCCTCACGAACCTGATCACGATCCCGACAGTGCGACGCATCGTGGACGGCGGCGTCGCCGGGACGCTGCTGATGGCGACCTGGATGCCGGTGCCCCGTCCCGCGGACGTCAGCCACCTGACCGGAGTCGTGGCGCTCCGCGCACTGCACGCCGTGGAGGCGCCCGCCGCCGTGTCCGAGGCCGCTGAGGTCGCGGTGCGTGCGCCCGTCATCGCGTACACCGTCGCACCGGGGGAGGACCTGTGGGGGATCGCGCAGCGGCTCTACGGGGACGGCGCTCGCTACGTGGACCTGTTCCGCGCGAACGAGGGACGCCTGATGGAGAGCGGCGAGCGGTTCACCGATCCGCGCGTGATCCGGGCGGGCTGGACGCTCCACGCGCCGCTCCCGGCCAGCAACATCAGTGTCGACGCGGGGCATGTGACCTACCGCGTCACGCGCGGTGACCACCTCTGGGGGATCGCGGCGCGCTTCCTCGGGGACGGGTTCCGGTGGGAAGAGATCTGGGCGGCCAACCGCGATCGCGACATGGGTGGCGGGTGGCGGTTCACCGACCCGCAGCTCATCTATCCGGGGTGGGAGCTCGTGCTGCCGGTGGAAGCGATGGAGGGACTCAGCGACGTCGCACCGCCCGCGGCCGCGCCGGACGCGGGGAACAACACCGCGACCGGCAGCGACGGGGCAGGCCAGTCAGTCGAGGCTGGGGCGGAGGAACGACAGGACAGTGGGGCCGCCTGGGACTGGCCCTCAGTGCCGCGTCCGGTCGTCCTGAGCGCCGCCGGGTTCGCGGTGCTCGGCGCTGCGGCACTCTTCGTGCACCGCATGCAACAGACGGGCGCGTTCGGCATGCCAGCACTGCTGCAGCGTGGGGCACGCCGTACCGGTGACGCGGGCCGGGTCGTGCTCGCAGCTCGCGCCGTGGCGGAGGCGCTCGAGGCGGCCGGGTTTGCGCGTGCGCGGCTGGTGCTCGCGCATGAGGCGGCACGGGACCTCTCGTTCACGATCGACTGCGCCGACATCGACGGCGAGGCGCTTGCAGGGAGCAGCGTCCGCCTCGCCGATCTCCTGGAATGCGACATCGAGGCGGACGTCATCGGCGCACGACAGGTGGAACTGACGCTCGCCGGCGCCGGTGCGTCGACGATGCAGCAGGGGGCAGCGGCCGCGGCGGGACGCGCATTGATGCTCCCGGCCGGCACCGACGACGCCGGCCGGATCGTGTATGTGAACCTCGTAGGGGCCGGGAGCCTGGCGATCGCCGGATCAGAGATCGAGCGCCGCCAGCTGCTGCACGCCTGGCTGGAGACGCTGGCCACGACGGCGGGCGCCGACGAGCTGGCGCTGCGCGCGGATGCCGCCGTCGCTGCGGT
>SCTU01000101.1 GCA_004297315.1 Dehalococcoidia bacterium
CCGCGCGAAACGCCTCGCCCATGTGGCGCAACCAGCGTCCTGCCGCGCGCTCGTCGATCACGAAGGGGAAGTGGCGCATCCGCAGCCGAGGATGCCCGTAGCGCTCGGAGTAACGTGGCTCGCCTCCCAGCCATTGCTCCAGGAAGAGCGCCTGCTTCTCTCGGCCCTCGGTCAGGTCATCCGGGAACAGCCGCCGCAACTCCTCGTCCGCCTCCACGCGGTCGTAGAACTCGCGCACGACCCGCTCGATGACCGGGCGGCCGCCGATGCGCTCGAGCAGGCCCGGCTCGCGCGTCGCGGGAGTGCGCAGCGGGATCAGTGGCTCGTCGATGGCTCGATCCCCTCAGCGGGCTTCCGCACGGCTTCGAAACCCTCGCACTCGAGGCGCGGCAGGCGAGGGTACTTCGCGAACCGCTCCGGTTCGGCCTCGCTCCGGCGGCAGCGCAGGAAGACCGAGCCGTGCGCGCTGCGGACGGCATCGGCCCAGGCGCACATCCCACACAGACCCGTGTCGCCAGCCATCGCGCGCCCCGTCCCTCGATCGAGTGTAGACAAGTACGATGGGGGCGAGGTGGCGCGATGCGTGCGACGGTCCAGGCGGTCATGCCCTACGAACTCCACGGCACGCGCTACTACCACGTCATCTACGTGCCGGACGGCGCTGCCGCGCCACAGCAGGCGCGCCTCTCGCACGACATGGTCGACGCCGACCTCCAGCCCGGCGAGACAGTCGAAGTCCACGCCATCCTCGGCGTGGTCGACGGCATTCGGAGGCCCGCCCGCGGCGCCTGAGGCTGGCTCCGCGCCCCTAATCCGGGCCCGGCATACGATCGGGCCGTGACCACGTCCCCTGCCGCGCTGCGCCTGCTCGTCCAGTGCCCCGACCGGCCGGGAATCGTCGCCGCCGTCTCGCGCTTCCTCTTCGAGCACGGCGCGAACATCGTCCAGGCGGACCAGTACTCCACGGCGTTCGAGGGCAACGGCGCCGGGCGCTTTTTCCTCCGCGTCGAGTTCGAGACCGCCGGCCTCGACCTTCCCGCCGACACCCTCGCCGCCCGCTTCGCCGCCGAGGTGGGCACGCCCTTCGCGATGGAGTGGCGGCTCTCCGGCGACCACCGGCCGCGCGTCGCGATGATGGCGAGCCGCACCGACCATTGCCTGCTCGAACTGCTCTGGCGCTGGCGCCGCGACGAACTGGCCGTCGACATCCCGCTCGTGATCTCGAACCACGAGGCGCTCCGCGCGGACGTCGAGGCGTTCGGGATCCCGTACCACGCCCTGCCCGTCACGAACGCAACAAAGGCGCAGCAGGAGGCCGCGATCCGCACGCTGCTACGCGACGCCGAGGTCGACCTCGTCGTCCTCGCCCGCTACATGCAGGTGCTCAGCGCAGACTTCGTCGCGGAGTACCCCGCGCGGATCATCAACATCCACCACTCGTTCCTGCCCGCCTTCGCGGGCGCCGACCCCTACGGCCGCGCCTTCGAGCGAGGCGTGAAGATCATCGGCGCCACCGCCCACTACGCCACGCATGAGCTCGACGAGGGCCCGATCATCGAGCAGGACGTCGTCCGCGTCACCCACCGCGACGCCCGCGACGACCTCGTCCGCCTCGGCCGCGAGGTAGAGCGCAGCGTCCTCGCCCGCGCCGTCCAGTGGCACATCGAGGACCGCGTCTTCGTCCACGGCAACAAGACCGTCGTCTTCCGATAGGCGCAGACGGCGGGCCGGGCATCTCAGCCGGCCGCTAAAGGGGATCGAACCGTTCGCAGTCGCATTTCCCGTGCAGCAGCCACCCACAGCGACCGCCGCCGCGGTGAAAGAGGCGCGCGTGCTTGCAAGTGGCGCAGTGAAGCATCATCAGGATCACGCGGCGCTCCCTCCAGATGTCAGGATGCTTCTCGCTGCCTCGGCGTCTGACCTAGACGGCGATATCGCGATTACCGTACTCCTGCGAGCGACTCGCCTCCGTGACGTTGATGACCTCGTCAGCAGCGAGACCGAGCCGCAGGAGGACGTCCCGGACGATCGCCACCGCACCCTCGAATTCCGGGATCACGACGGTTGTTGCGCCCGCGCCCAAGAGCAGCTGCACTTCGGTGAGCGTGTGGGCGCGACTCACGATCGTCAGGTTCGGGTTCAACTCGCACGCTCCTTCCGCCACTAGTCGGGCGGAATCCACGTCCGGCACGGCAATGACGAGAAGTCGAGCCCGGCCGATCCCGGCACCCTCCAGAATCTCGAGGCGGCTCGCGTCTCCCCAGTGCGCCGCATGCCCTTCCGACCTCAGCACGCGAACCTGGTCGAGGCTCGTGTCGATGTAGAGATGCGGCGTCCCGACCATCTCAAGCGCGCGCCCGGCCAAACGGCCGACGCGACCTGCCCCGACGATCACGACCTCCGGGGCGGGGTCGGCAGGTCCGCCCATTTCGGATCGGACGATCTCCTTCGAACGCCATAGGGCGCGGTCATTCAGGTGCCTGCCGCGGGATTCGCCCAGTCTCACGAGTAGCGGATTGATCGCGATCGAAAGGACGGCTGCCATGAGCAGGGCTTGATAGCCGCCCTGGGACAAGAGACCCGTGCTTCGGCCGGCCTCCGCGAGGATGAACGAAAACTCGCCGGACTGAGCGAGGCCCGATGCCGCCAATAGCGCCGTCCGCCCGCTCGCGCCAAACAGCGTCGCGGCGGCCAGGCTCGCGAGGCCCTTGAGTCCGATGACGGCAACGACCGACACCGCGATCAAGACAGCCGACGTCTCGCGCGACGTCGGGTTGACGAGCATCCCGATCGAGACGAAGAAGAGCACCGCAAAAGCGTCGCGCAGCGGCAGCAGTTCGCTCGCCGCCCGGTGGCTCGCCTCCGTCTCGCTGACCGTGACGCCCGCGATGAACGCGCCGAGCGCGAGGGACGTGCCCGCCGTCTCGGCGCCGATGGCAATTCCGAGCGACAGGCAGACCACCGCAAGCAGGAAGAGTTCCCTCGAGCCAGTGCGGCCTACGAGACCGAGTAGTGGCGGTACGAGGCGCGTGCCGAGGGTCAGAGCCAGGGCCGCGAACGCGCCGGCCCGCAACGTGGTGCCGAGCGCGCCCCACAGATTGCCTGCCTGTCCATCGGCCAGCAACGGCACGAACAGGAGCATCACGATGGTGACGAGGTCCTGGACGATCAGCCAGCCGACCAACGTCCGGCCGGTGTCCGAACCCATCAGCCCGCGCTCTTCGAGCACACGGACGAGCACCACGGTGCTGGAGATGCTCGCCGCCATCCCGAGCAGGATCGACTCGCGGGACGACAAGCCGGCGATCACGGCGAACGCCGGTGCGGCCGCGACGACCAGCGCGATCTGGAGAAGCGCTGCCGGGATCGCGACTCGCCTCGCAGCCGCGAGTTCACGGAGGTTGAAATGCAGCCCCACGCCGAACATCAGGAAGATGAGCCCGACATCGGCGAGTTGACGGAGCGTGTCCGGGTTCGCCCGATAGCCGGGCGTGAACGGGCCGATCATC
>SCTU01000102.1 GCA_004297315.1 Dehalococcoidia bacterium
TTGTGCAGCTCCACTTTGTCGGCGACGAACATCGCCCAGGCCTCCGGCACGTAGTCGGGATGGCCGGTCGTGTGCCACCAGATCGCATCGAAGACTCTCGGGTCATTGACGCCGAACCGTTCGCGGAACTCGAGCGCGCCAAGCGGCCCGTGGAGCAGCACGGGCACGTCGCGCTCCACAGGGTCGATGACTACGCCGAGGGCCTGCGCGCGAGCGATGAGGTCGGCGTCAATGACCCGAGAGTCTTCGATGCGATCTGGTGGCACACGACCGGCCATCCCGACTACGTGCCGGAGGCCTGGGCGATGTTCGTCGCCGACAAAGTGGAGCTGCACAAGGTAGAGCGGTGGCCGGTGCTTCAGAGCGTGCTCGATGCAGCCCTCGGCACCGACGGGCAGGCGGCGTCCCTCGAACGCGCCGCGTTGCTCTACCTCGACCTCCGGCAGGACGAGGCCGTCCGTGCGCGCCTCCAGATCCATCCGATGGCGAACCTCGTGCGGAACCACCTCCTGCATATGGTCGGGTGACGACTCCCGCCACTTCCTGACTTTTTGGGGTCGGTCCAGCGGCCGGCCACGCTCGACGCTCGCTGCGCTACGCTCCGCAGCGCCTCCGATCCCGCGCCGCCCCCTACTTGCGGTGTATAGAACGGATGTTCTAGTCTCCCTCCCACGACGAGGCCACGCGGCCAAGCGAGGGAGGCAGCATGGACACCGGCTGGGGCGACCTCTGGCACGGACTCGGTGTGGCACAGCAGGCCACGCTCGCTGCCGGCGGGGCGGCGAATGCCGTCTACTTCGTGCGGCGCGCGGCGATCGAGCGCGGCGCCGTGCGGCTCGCCGCCGGAGTCCTCGGCGTCCTCTTCGGCGGCGTTGCGCTCGAGGCCACCGCGCGCTTTGAAAGCACGGGGGCCACCGCGGACGTCGTCCGCCGTGCCCCGCTGCTGGCTGCCACACTCGTGGCCTTCACGATCGTCGTGCTGCCGCGAGGTGCGCGATGACCGCCGCCGGCGCGCTCGCCGCCGACCTCGACGCCGGCCGTTACGAGGCTGCGGCACTCCGCCTGATCGCGGGGTTGCTGATCGCGCTGCGCGACAGCGCCCCGCCCGCACGCGAGGCGATGCTCGCGCTGCTCACGCGCGAAGGCGGCCGCGCGTGACGGACGACCACCGCGCGTTCTACGAGTTCGCCCTCGACGCCGCGGACCGCGAGGCGTTCGAGGACGCGCACCAGGTCGACGGCCTGGACGACGAGGTCGCGTTGCTGCGACTTCAGGTGCGCCGTCTGATCGAGGATGGCGACCCCGATCCGAAGGTGCTCCAGTCTGGCATCCGCCTGCTGATCCAGGCGCTCACCGCACAGCACCGGCTGTCCGGTGCGCAGGCCGAGGGCCTGGGGGACGCGGCCGCGAACCTCCTCGAACAGTTTGCGGCGCTCACCGCGCCCCTCGACACGACGGGCGATGCCGCGTGAGCGCGCCACGCGCGCAGCGTGACCGCCTCGGCGAGGCGTTGCGCGCCATTGTGCGGGCGCGCCGCACTGCGCCGCCCGCGACGCGCCAAGAAGCAGCCACGCCGCCGTCGCTCGCAGAGATGGGGCTACGCCTCGCCGCCCTCGAGCGCGAGGTGGGCGAGGTGCGGTCGCGCGTGAACGGGTTGTTGTTCGCGGTTGTCGCGTCGGTCATCGCGCAACTCGCCTCGAAACTGGTGGCGGGATGAGCCTTCCGGTGCTGCGACCGTACCAGGCGGAGATCGCCCGCGCGATCCTCGGCCGCGTGGCGGCGCGCGCCGGCGGATCGATCTCGGTCGAGGTCGCGCGGCAGGGCGGCAAGAACGAGACCTCAGCACAGGTCGAGCTGTTCACGCTCGTCGCGCACGCGAGCGCGGGCGGCGCACTGATCAGATCGGAAGAGC
>SCTU01000103.1 GCA_004297315.1 Dehalococcoidia bacterium
GGGGAGTTCATCGCTGTATTTTCCCCGCGAAAGGATGCTATCCCTGAGAGCGCGACGGCGGTCTATTTTGCTCACGGTGAAATAGTTCGCCTGCAGATTGGCTGCCACACAGATGAATCTCTCTTGCGGCAGGCTCAGGACGTACTGTGGCGCCGGGCCCCCACCGTGACAGGTGATCGGGGGCCCGCCCGGAGAGGGCTGCCCCCGTAGCGCCGGGGATTTCCTTGGAACGGTCGAACTCGCTACTGCGCGAGTCGGCATGATCCCATCTGAGGCTTCCACGCAGACGGAACAAGTCGTGCCGGGCCGGGTCGGCGCTGGACCCGCCTGCTACCCCTCGAACTCCGCCTGCAGGCGCGGTACCACCTCGAACGCGATCCGCGCGAGTTGGGCGATGCGATCGCCGCCGGCGAACACGAGGTTGAAATGGCGCACGCCGGCCTCGACGTACTCGCGCAGGCGCGCGACCCACATCTCGGCGTCGCCGTAGACCGTGTACCGCTCGAAGCGGTCGAAGGGGACGCGGTAGGTGCTCTCGATCCGGTCGGCGATGGTGGGGAGCGCGACTGCGAGGTCGTCGTCGAACATGCACCAGAGCTGGAGCGCCGGGCGGATCGAGGCGGGGTCGCGGCCGAACGCCTCGGCGTCCGCGCGCACGTTCGTGAGGCCGGCCGCGAAGTGCTCGGGCGTGGTCACAAACGGCATCCACGCGTCCCCGAAGCGCGCCGCGCGCCGCTGCGCCGGCCTGGACCGGCCGCCGACCCAGATCGGGATCGCGGGCGAGGGGACGAGGTCGAGCGTCGCGCCGTCGACGTCGATCGCGCTGTTATGCAGCGAGACCGGTGCACCGGTCCAGAGCGCGCGCACGGCCTCAAGCGTGTCGTCGAGGCGGCGGCCGCGCTCGGCAAGCGGGACGCCCGAGGCCTCGAACTCCTTCGCGTACTCGCCGCCCGCGCCGACGCCAAGGCGGAAGCGCCCATTCGACATCCACTGGAGCGTCGCCGCCTGCTTCGCCAGCGGGGCCGCGCCGCGGAGCGCCGCGAGCATAACGCCGGTGCCGAGGCCGATGCGCGACGTGACCGCGGCGGCGGCGGAGAGGAGCACGACCGGCTCCGGCCAGAAGACGGGCCACAGGACGTGGTCGCCGACCCAGACCGAGTCGTAGCCCAGTTCCTCGGCGGCTTGCACCGCGGCGAGGAACTCCTCGGGCGTCGAGCCGCCGGGCAACACGCCGAAGGTCAGCGTCACAGGATGCTCCATCGCTACAGGATCACGGGCTCGCGCGAGACGAAGCGAAACAGCTGCGCGGGACGGTGCGCCCCGGCACGTCGACGCTCCGCAGTCGCGGTGATGATCCCGGCGGAGAGCATGCGCTTGCGGAAGTTCCGGCGGTCCAGCGGGCGACGCAGGATCGCCTCGTAGACGGCCTGGAGTTCGCGCAGCGTGAACTGCTCCGGCAGGAGGCCGTAGGCGATGTTCGTGTAGTCCAGCTTCGCGCCGACGCGCGCGGCGGCCTGCTCGATCACGCGGTTGTTGTCGAAGGCGAGGGGCGGCAGCGCGTCGACCGGCTGCCACGCCGGGTGCCACGCCTCCTCCTCGCGCAGCCGCACCTTCAAGGCCTCGACGAGCGCGAAGTAGGCGACGGCGACCGAGGGCCGCGTGGGGTCGAGGCCGGAGATCGTGAACAACTGCTCCAGGTAGACGTCGGTGACGCCCGTCTCTTCGACGAGCTTGCGGCTGGCCAGGGCGTCGAGGGACTCTGAGCCGTCCCAGCGCCCGCCGGGGAGCGCCCACTTCCCCTCCTCAGGCGGGCCGGTGCGGTGGACGAGCAGTACCTGCAGCCGGCGGTCGGTGACCGCGAGGATCACGACGATCGTGGCGACGGAGGGTGACGGGTCCGGCGGCATCTTGGCCACGCGCGCTTACAGCACCGCGAACGAGAGCGAACCGGCCACGCGACCCTGCAACGCCCACGGCGTCACCTGGTCCACCGTCACGCTCACCAACTGGCCCACGCGCCCGGTCGCATCGAAGTGGACGAGTTGCCCGCGGCGCGTCCGCCCGGTCGAGCGACCGTCCTGCTCCGACTCCACGAGGACCTCGACGGTCTGGTTGAGCAGGCGCTGGTTGATGCGGGTGGACGAGGCGGCGTGCAGTTCCTCGATCACGTGGAGACGGGCCTTCTTCACCTCGCGCGGGACGTCGTCGGCCATGTTGCGCTGCGCGAAGGTACCAGGGCGCGGCGAGTAGGCCGCCACGTGGATCGTGTCGAACTGCGTCCGCTCGATCAGCGCGACGGTGTCCGCGAACTCCTCCTCCGTCTCGCCGGGGCAGCCGACGATGACGTCCGTCACGATCGCGGCGTCCGGCATCCGGCTGCGGATGCGCGCCACGCGCTCCTCGAACTCCGCGACGGTGTAGCCGCGTCGCATCCGTCCGAGCATCGATTCCGATCCCGACTGCACGGGGATGTTGAAGAACTCGCAGACCTTCGGCTGGTCGGCGACGGCATCGATGATCCGGTCGGTCATGTCCTTCGGGTACGAGGTCAGGAAGCGCACGCGCTTGATCCCCTCGATCGCGTCGATGCCCTCGAACAGCGTGGCGAGGTCGGGGCGGCTCCCGTCCGGGGCTGCGAGGTCGTGCCCGTAGGCCTCGACGGTCTGCCCGAGCAGCGTCACCTCGCGCACGCCGTGGCCGGCGAGGAAGCGCACCTCGTCGAGGATGTCGGCCACCGGGCGTGAGGCCTCGCGGCCGCGGCGCAGCGGGACGATGCAGTAGGTGCAGAACTTGTCGCAGCCGTGGATCACCGGCACGAACGCTGTCGGGCCGCTCGGCAGCGCGTACGTCCGCGTCATGCCGCCCGCAAGCAGCGAGCCCAGTTCGCCGTCCGAGGCGTCCCGCGCCTCCGAGGCCAGCGCCAGGATGCCGTCGAACTGCTGGGGGCGCGCCCAGGCGTCGACGTAAGGGAAGCGGCGGCGGAGGTCGTCCGTCTTCGGGCCGACCATGCAGCCCATGACGACGATCTTGGCCGTGGAGCCCGCGGCGCGCCGCGCCTTCAGGATGCCGAGGCGTCCGTACGCGCGGTCCTCGGCGTGCTGGCGCACCGAGCAGGTGTTGATGACGACGAGGTCGGCGCCGGCGTCGTCCTCGACGGCGTGGTAGCCGAGGCGTTCGAGGCCGGCCGCCAGCTTCAGCGAGTCCGCCTGGTTCATCTGACAGCCGAGGGTCCAGATGTGGAAGGTGGCCACGGGCCAGTCCTTAAAGCGTTGGGCCTCCGGTGCGGGGGCTGGCGGAGGGGGAGGGATTCGAACCCTCGGTCCCGGAAACCCGAGACAAGCGCTTAGCAGGCGCCCGCACTAGACCACTATGCGACCCCTCCGAGGGCCGTGCCGCCATCGTACGGGCGGCTGAGATCGGGCGGCAAACTGGGCCGGTTCGCCGCCAGCGAAGTCGACTCGCAGTTGGTACGCGCGCTGTCGTCGCGTGCATTGCGCGGGAAGCTCAGCCGATACGCTGAACACCCGGCCGTTCCGACGCCGCTCGGCGGATTACCCCTCGCTGAATTCGACCGGACGCCCATGAAACGTGTAGCTTCCCGAGGGGCCGGTCCCCGGCGGGAGTTCGGAATGCCACGCACGATCAGAATCGCGCTCATCGCAGTTGGGCTTAGTGCGTTGGCCGTCCTCTGGGCCATGGGACTCCGCAGCTACGTGATGAACGAGTCGGCACCCTACGTGGTAGCCCCCGAATTGGCCACGCAAGCCGAAGCCGTTTGCCGGGAAATGAAGAGTCAAATCCCGGAGCCCGCGCCGCTCAGCGCATCGGCGACATTTGAGGAGCGGGCACAGCGAGTGGAAGCGGGCGCAGAGAGCCTGCAGGCCATGATCGCTCGGCTGCGGGCGTTACCCGGCGCCGATGCCTCGTATGGGTTCAGGTCTTGGCTTGATGAGTACGACGGTCTCGTGAAGATCGGGCTTGATTACGCGATTGCGGTACGGACGGGCGACCCGAAGAAATACATTCCGGCAGGTAACAAGGGCGATCGGCCCCAGACGTTGCTTGTGCGGGACGCGAAGTTCAACAACATGCCGTCGTGCGCGCCGTGAGCCCTGCGATGACGCGAAATCCGGCCACGCAAGGCCAGTAATTGCCTTCCTCCCGGCACTCATCTATGCGGTACAGCGCATCCGCGAAAAACGGCACCCAATAGTCGAGGTGCCTACGCCAGCCCGCGTGCCTTCAGCACCGCGAGCATCGTGCTGCCGATGTCGCTCGGGTTCTCGACGACGGTCGCGCCGGCCTCGCGGAGGGCTTGCTGCTTTGCGGCGGCGGTGCCGGCGGCGCCGGCGATGATCGCGCCGGCGTGGCCCATGCGGCGGCCTGGAGGCGCCGTCGCCCCGGCGATGAACGCCACCACCGGCTTCGACATCGTCTTGATGAACTCGGCGGCCTCCTGCTCGGCGGTGCCGCCGATCTCGCCGATCAGCACGACTGCCGCGGTGTCGGGGTCGGCCTCGAACAGTTCGAGGGCCTGGCGCTGCGAGGTGCCGATGATCGGGTCGCCGCCGACGCCGACCGAGCCGGACTGGCCGACACCGACGCGGGTCAACTGGTCGACGGCTTCGTAGACGAGCGTGCCGGAGCGGCTGATCACGCCGACGCTGCCGGGGAGGTAGACGTCCACCGGCATGATCCCGGCGCGCGAGCGGGCGGCGGGGTTGATCACGCCCGGGCAGTTCGGCCCGATCAGCGTCGACTTCGATCCGGCGTAGACGCGCTTCACCTTCACCATGTCGAGGACGGGCACGCCCTCCGTGATGCAGATCACGACCGGGATGCCGGCGGCCTCCGCCTCCAGCATCGCGTCCGCCGCGCCGGGGGCGGGGACGAAGATCAGCGAGACGTTCGCGCCGTACTGCTCCACCGCCTCGCGGACGGTGTTGAGGACGGGGAAGCCCTCGATCACCTGGCCGCCGCGGCCGGGCGTCACGCCGCACACCACCTGCGTGCCGTACGCGCTGCTGTTCTTCGCCTCGCGCTGGCCGGCAGCGCCGAAGCCCTGGATCACGACGCGGCTGTTCTGGTCCATCAAGACGCCCATCGGGGTCTCCTTCTGTTCGTGTGAGCTCCGAGGTCGCCCTCGACTACTTCGCTGCCTCCACCGCGCGGCGCGCCGCGTCGGCGAAGCCGTCCGCCCGCACCAGCGCCACCGGCGAGGCGTCGAGGATGCGCAGGCCTTCCTCGACGTTCGTGCCGGCGAGGCGCACCACCGTCGGCTGCGGGAGCACGCCCTGCGTCTTCGCGTCGATCACGCCCTGCGCGATCACGTCGGTGCGCGCGAGGCCGCCGAAGACGTTGACCAGCACCGCCTTCACGCCCGGGTCGCTGCCGATGATCCGCAGCGCGGCCACCACCGCCTCCGGGCTGTTCGCCGTGCCGATGTCGAGGAAGTTCGCCGCGTCGCCGCCGGCCATCTTGATCGCGTCGAGCGTCGACATCGCGAGGCCGGCGCCGTTCACGAGGCAGCCGATGTTGCCGTCCAGCTTCACGTAGTTCTGGATGCC
>SCTU01000322.1 GCA_004297315.1 Dehalococcoidia bacterium
CTGCGACACTTCGCCACCAGTCGCACCCCATCGGTTCGACTAATGGCGGCGGTTCTCCATATGCATGGAGACTGAATGGGAGATGTTATGACAAGGCGGTACACGACCGGGCCACTTACCTTACGGAAGGCGTCGCTCTGGCGTCTCGCCGTGGTGGCGGCCGTTGGTCTGCTGGCACTGAGCGCCCTGCCCACGTCGCGGGCGCAGGCTGCATCGGGTTCGCTGACGACGTTCCAGATCGTCACGCCGAGCGCTCCCCCCGTGGTGCCGGCGAATGGCACGGCCGTTTTCACGGCCGAGGCCGGAACGACCGGCAACCCCGGCCTTCTCTCTGGCGTGGTCATCACCTGGTCGGTGACCGACTCGAACGGCACACCTGCTCCCGGGTGTGGGACCGTCTCTCCAAGCTCGAGCACGACCGGCGTCGATGGCCGCGCGAGCACGACGTTGACCGCTGGGCCCTCGGACCCGGGCGTCAGCGGCGGCTGCCAGGTCTGGGGCGACGCAGGCTCCAAGACGGCGAAGCAGAAGTTCATCATCGACAGCACGCCGCCGTCGCTCACCGTGCCGGCTGACATGGAAGTCGAGACTGAAGACGAGGGCGGAGCGGTCGTCACGTTCTCAGTGACCGCCACCGACGATCACGGCACTCCCACCGTGGTCTGTACGCCACCGTCCGGCTCCACCTTCCCGGTGGGCACGACGACCGTGTCCTGCACGGCGACCGACTCCGTCGGCAACAGCACGACTGAAACCTTCACGATCACGGTGGTGCTCCTCGAGCCCGCAATCGTGGTTGCGCCAGCCGACACGACCGCGCCGACGATCGTCGCGGACGTGACGGGCACTCTCGGCAACGGCGGCTGGTACACCAGCGACGTCACGGTGACCTGGACGGTGACCGATGGTGAGTCCGCCATCGGCTCCCAGACAGGTTGTGACGCCGTCACGATCTCGACGGACACCGCCGGGACGACGCTGACCTGCACGGCCACGTCAGCCGGCGGTACCGCTTCCGCGACCGTCACGATCAAGCGTGACGCGACGAAGCCGGTCACCTCGGCGAGCGCGTCGCCGGCGCCGAACGGCAGCGGCTGGAACAACACCGACGTCACCGTGACGTTCACGGGCACCGACGGCGGCTCAGGCATCGCCACGTGCGACCCGGCCGTGACGCTGTCCACGGAGGGCGCGGGCCAGTCCGCGTCAGGCTCCTGCACCGACGTCGCCGGCAACGTCAGCGACCCGGCAACGGCCAGCAACATCAACATCGACAAGACGGCGCCGGTCGTGACGGTGTCGGGCGTCAGCAACCTGGGCTCGTACTCCCTCGGGAGCGTGCCGGCGGCCGGCTGCAGCACCACCGACTCGCTCTCGGGCGTGGCCACTTCGGCGACGGTGACCGTCACCGGCGGCAACGCGAACGGCGTCGGCACCTTCACGGTGACCTGCTCCGCGGCCACGGACAACGCCGGCAACGCGGGTGCGGGGGCTTCCGCCTCGTACACCGTCACGTACGTCTTCTGCGGCTTCAAGCAGCCTCTGCTCGTGCCGGTCCAGTCGTACAAGACAGGCTCCACCATCCCGGTGAAGTTCTGCGTCCGCGATGGGAACGGCCAGAGCGTTGCCACGGCTGTGGCCACGGTCTCGGCGAACGGTGTGCCGCAGGGTGTCGCGCGTTACGACGCGACGGACCAGCAGTACATCTTCAACCTGCGGACGAAGGGTATGGCCGTCGGCCCGCTCACCATCTCGGTGGCGTTCGACGACGGCACGACCCAGTCGATCGGAGTCACGCTGAAGTAGTCCCAA
>SCTU01000104.1 GCA_004297315.1 Dehalococcoidia bacterium
TTAACTATGCGTGGGCCGCGGAACGCGTGCGAGGTGCTACAGGCTGCGCCCGAGTGCGAGGCCGCCGGCCGCCGCGACGATCCCGAGCACGACGGTGCCGAGGACATACGCGAGCGCGAGCGGCGCGTCCCCGGCCTCGATGTGCGAGACGGTGTCGTAGGCGAACGCCGAGAACGTCGTGAACCCGCCGAGGATCCCGGTGGTGAGGCCGAGCGTGAGCCAGCGCGGCGGCGGGTCGGCCCGCCCCTCGACGATGCCCAGCACGAGACCGATCGCGAGCGCCCCCACGAGGTTGACCGCGAACGTCCCCGCGCCTCCAAAGCCCGCCCTCGACGTCAGGCCCGTGGCGATCCAGTACCGCGCGAGCGATCCGGCGGCGCCGCCAATTGCGATGGCTACGGGGACGGGCATTAGTACCTCGATGGCTCAGCGTTTCGCGAATCTACACGAAACAGCCGCCGAAGGCGGGGCTGGTCTCGCAAGCGTGCCGGTGGGTCGCCGAGTTTCGGGCCACGGAGTTGCAGTTCCCGATGCGCGTGATCGTCGAGGAGGATGGTGTCTTCGAACAGGTCGAGAAGCTCATGCGAGAACGGGAGCGCAAGGCACGACCGTGCGCCAAAGGGCGCTGGACTAAAACGACGCAGTGGGCCGAAGCTGCCGCACGGCCACCCTGCCAAGGCACGCCTGCCGACCCTTACCGCGGGCGTCGGGCGGGCCGTGCCGTGCTCGGTCTTAGGAGCCCGATGAGGGCCCGAGGCCGCGAATGAACGAGCCGCGACAATTTGCGAAGCCGAACGCACGTGCTAAATGGTTCGCGCCTCTTACGCGTGCGACGATGCACTAGAACCAAATCGTCAGGTTGGCAAGCGGCATCAGTGACACCGTCGTTGCATAGAGAGTTGATAATCGCCCGCAGCCAAGGTGCCATCGGGAGCGCATTCCTGTGAACCTTTCAGTCCAACGCGCCGATCTTCTGACTGTGTATCTCGCCACGCTCTTTCCGCTCGCTCTTGAGCAGCTCCTCCTTGCCCTGCCTGAAGAAGGTTGGATCGTTCCGTCGTGGACTCGGACTGAGACGGGCATACAGTCGAATGCCCCGCCAACTCTCGGGCGCTGCTTCTTCGACTTCAGCACGGAACGGCGGATGTGGGCAGTTCGTGGCTCCGAGATCGCCGAGACGTTGAAGGCTCGGGCAACTGTTCAGAGAAAGATCGAGCAGCTGTTTAAGTTTGCCCCTGGAGTGAGCGTTGACTTCCATGAGGTCAAAGTCACCGGCGTAGCGGAGGGCAAGCGCAATCCCACCGAGGCAATCGCTGCCTACTGGGCGTCGAAGGCACCGGGGGTCACGGCTCCGGTAACCCTTCCGGGCCTTGAAGCAGCGCTCGCTCCGTATGGCGTCCGAGTGGCGCCCGCAGGTATCGACCCCAATAGGCCAGCATGGGGTGAGATCTCGATCGTTCCGCACCCGGGGTTGGGCACGTCGAAGTACACCTTCGAGCTCCTCTACAGGAGCAGAGATTGGACTTACACAGAAGATGTCGCGGAACGCTCAATGGACGTTCTTACTCGTACGATTGAAGTGATCGAGGCAACAAAATGAACGAGATTGAAACGCTTGTAAGTCACGCCGGCGGCTCGGTTGAGGCGACGAGTCTGATCGCGCATGCATTGCGTGAGGACGATGTTCCAGGCCTGAGGAGTACTGCGGGAGTTGAGCTTCGAGAAGCGCGCGCGGAATCCTCGGTGCGGAAATTTCTTCCAGGTGAGATTTCTGAGGACGCTATGGGCTCGGCGCCAGCGCCTCAAGCGATCCGGGTGATGGGCCTGGACGCGCGGCGCGCCCGAGGCAGCGCGGCGTTCTCATCATCGATCTTGTCCATCGCGCAACGCCTCTTCGCTGTAGTCACTTCGCGCGCGCTTCAATCCAGTATTGTCGTCACGTCCGCTGTTCTGGACGTCGAAGTCGATCCGGAGGAGGGCGTTACTACTCCGGTCCTGCGAATCGGACTCGACGCCAGCTTCAGCCAGACCACTGCGTTTTGGGATAGCTTGGCCACTGACTTCGACCGCTGGTATGACCGCTTGGATCCAGTCGGTCGCGACGCACTGATGAAGGGTCTGGGGCTCCGCTTCACGTGGAACTGAAGTAAAGGGAACTTCGACCGCAGATGCCGATGCCGCCCCGCCACTTCTTCAGTTTGGCTTCGCAGATGATTGTTCAGGGAGGTTTGGACGAGGCGGCGTACCGAACCGTGGTCGGCCGCGCTTACTACGCATGCTATCTAACCGCGCGCGACCGTTTGTTCGGCGCCGATCGAGATCCTCCAAAATCCAAGAAGGATCAGATCGTCGGGCGAAACGACGTGGGGGTTCACGCTGTTGTTGAATATGCCCTCGCTGGACACCCGCTCATGAGTCCTGGATCCAGAAAGAACATGCACGACCGCCTCCAGCAGTTGAAGGCGGCGAGAACGCTGAGTGATTACTTCGTCTCGAAGCAACCGGCCGACGAGGCTTTGGAGTTCAGGAAGCTGAATGCTGCCTCGTGGGAGGAGTACGCCCACAAGGCCATCAGCCTTGCTTCAGGACTATTGCCCGACCTCGAGAAGATCGTCAACTACCCTTAGGTCGTGGCGCTTCACTCAGGGAGCAACACTCCACCCACCCCGTAGACTCTCGCTGGGACGGTCGCGTGGAGAGATGTGCACCGCTCTTCGCGGCGTCCGGCGGAGCGGTGCGAAACCTTGACGCGCAGGAGATGGTGCAGTTGGTGGACCCGAGGGGGCTCGAACCCCTGACCTCGACACTGCCAGTGTCGCGCTCTCCCAGCTGAGCTACGGGCCCGGGAGCAACCTATCGAGTGTAGGAGCGCCCGCGCGCGTGGGTCTACCGCGCGCCGGAGGGCGGCCCTCCGCGGGCTTCGAGGAGCGCGAGCAGGCGGCGGGGGTAGTCCGTGGTGACCGCGTCCACGCCGAGGGCGAGCACCCGCGCGAGGTCCTCCGGGGCGTTGACCGTCCAGCAGGCGACCTCCAGTCCGAGGTTGTGGGCAAACACCACCGTCTCGGTCGTGAGGGCGCGGAATGTGGGGTTGATGGCGGGCACGCCGAGCGAGGCGGCCAGGGAGATGAGGCGCGCCATCCGGTCGGGCGGCAGCGGGTCGTGCGTGATGTCGAAGTAGACAGGCACCTCCGGACACTGCTCCTGCATCAGCCGCACCTCGGCCTCGGTCGACGGGGTGAAGAGTGTGTACGGCTCGGCATGCAGCAAGCGCACGAGCGCGACCACCTCGGCCTCGATGCCGCGCGTGGGAAAGTCCACCTCTAGCCGAATTCGAGGCGTTCCGTCCGGCGCGAGGATGGCGGCGTAGGCCTCGGCGAGCGTGGGGACCGGCTGCGGTGGGTAGCCCTGCGGCGTGCCGCAGCGGAGCGCGCGCAACTCGTCGTACGTGATCTCGAGCACAGCGCGCGGATCGCCGGTCGTGCGCTCAAGCGTCTCGTCGTGCATCAGCACGAGCACGCCGTCGTGCGTTGCGCGCACGTCCACCTCGACGACGTCGCAGCCGTCCTCGATCGCGCGCGCGATGCCGAGCAGCGTGTTCTCCGGCGCGTCGCCCGCGTTGGTGCGGTGCGAGATCACGAGCGGGTGGTGCGGCGTCGGCAGCATGGGGCGAGTGTACGCGCCACGCCTGCGCCTACTGCGTGACGACGACGATCCCCTGCGAGGTCACGGCCTCCCAGATCGACTCGGCGACGAATGGACCGGGCGCGATCGTCTGCTCGCCGCTCGCGAGCAGCGACATCACGAGGCACCAGAGCGCGAAGCCCGCCAGGTTCGCCGCGAGCACGCCTCGACTGCCGCGCCCCGCGACCCGTGCGAGCGCGGCCTGCGTGGCGGCGACCCAGCCGCCGATCGCGGCGAGGCCGACCCCGAAGGAGATGGCAGGGACCGCCATCCCGAGTGCGAGGAACAGCGGCCAGCAGGCGAGCCCGGCTTCGCGCAGCAGGCGGTCGACCGGCACCATCGTCCGGCCGAGGCGCTGCAACACGGCGATTGAGATCACCAGCCAGGCAATCCAGAGCGCGAACGAGAACGGCACGCCGACCGTCAGCGTCTTCGTCAACGTCGTCCGCGGGTCGCCGAGTCCCGAGGTGAGCCACCACAGCCATCCGCCCAGCGCGAGCGCGGCCATCGCGGCAGCGGCGAAGCCGAGCGCGAACGGCATCGGCACGAGCATGTCCATGTCGGCGAGGCGGCGTCGCCGGCGCGTGGTGGGCGCAGTCGGGGCGAGGTTGTCGCCCTCGACGGGCGCGGGGCGCTCCGGCACGGCGTCCGGTGAGAGGCGTTCCGAGGGGTAGCGCATCGGCCTTCTTCCTCGCGGGGAGCGGGCCGGGGAGTGCGCCGATTGTACCGAGTGGCGGCCGCTCTTCCCGGCTGGGCGGGCTCAAATCTTCCGCAACGGAAGGATGGGGCTAGAGCGGCTGCCGGGACGGGATTCCCGCCCGCCTCGGGTACAGCGGGTCGAGCCGGCCGGTCCGCCGCACGACGAGTACGCGCTGCGGCGGGACGCCCTCGGGCAGCGGCAGTTCGAGGGTGGCCCGCACCTCGCCACCGAGCGCCTTCAGCGCGCCGGACGACGCGGCCAGTTCATCCTCGGCGCGGCTGCCCTTCGGCGCGACGAGCAGCCCACCGTCTTTCAACAGCGGAAGCGCGTACTCAATCAACACCGGCAGAGGCGCCAGCGCGCGCGCCGTGACGAGATCGAACGTCGCGCGCAGCATCGGCCCGCGCCCGGCGTCCTCAGCACGCGCCTGCACGACCTTCGCGCGCCCGAGGTCGAGCGCTTCGACGACCGTGCGCAGGAATTCGGCGCGCCGTCCGTGGGATTCGACGAGCACGAGGTCGAGCCCCGGTTCGGCGATCAGCATCGGCAGGCCGGGGAAGCCGCCCCCCGAGCCGAGGTCGGCGATGCGAAGGGTCGACCCGGGCGGAATGATGGCGGCGGCGCGCAGCGCTGCGAGCAGCGAGAGCGACTCCGCGAAGTGGCGACGCTGGATCTCTGCCGCGTCGGTCAGACTTGTGAGGCCAGCGCGCTCGTTCCAATCCAGGACGAGGTCGAGGTACCGCTCGAAGCGCTCGCGGGCGCGCGTGTCCAGGTCGATGCCCAGCCGGGCGGCCTCGGCTGTGAGGACGGAGAGGCGGTCGCCGGTCATGCGGCGGCCAGCCAGCACGGGGGGTGGGGGTTCCTCGGTCGGGCCGGCTCGCGTTGACACGCCATACCCGCCATCTTCTAGACTCTTGGCACGAGGTTCCAGCCGTCGTGCTGGAGGCTGTCGCTTTTCCGAACGCGACGCCCGCGGCCCGAGATCACCGATGCACCCCGGCCGGCGTCTACGTCAGGCGGCGGCAGAGCGCGAGCGGAGACCCCCGTGGCTGAGAGTGTGACTGCGTCCGAGGCCCTGGAACACTTCCAGGGCTCTATGGCGAATGAACCGGAGAAGGCGGAGGCCGAGCTGCCCGCCGTCCGCGCGTTTGTGGCGTGGTACGGACTTGAACGCCGCATGGGCGAACTCCGGGGTGGCGACGTCACGACGTACGTCAAGACGAAGATGAAGGGCTCTCCGGAGCACCTGGAACCGCTGCGCGCCTTCCTTGCCTACTGCTCCCGCCTCGCCTTCACGCCGGAGAACCTGGTCCCTGCGCTGGGCGTCGGCCCCACGGCGGGCGGCGCGCGCGGTGGCCGCGGCGCGAACGCCGAATTGGGGGGTGACGCCTTCTACGTCACGCTCGACGGGCTTCGCCACATCGAGGAGCAACTCGCGGCAGAGAAGGCCAAGCGCCCGATGATCGCCCAGAAGTTGCACGACGCGATGGCCGACAAGGACTTCCGGGAGAACGCCCCCCTGGACGCGGCGCGCGACGAGCAGGGCCAACTGGAGGCCCATATCCGCGACCTGGAGAGCCGGCTGCGCAACGCCGTGATCATCGACGAGGAGGCGAAGGGCGGCCGCGCCAACGTCGGCTCGGTCGTCACGCTGGTCAACCTCGACACCAGCCGCGAGCAGACGTTCACCCTCGTCAGCGCGACCGAGGTGAACCCCGCGCAGGGCAAGATATCGATCCAGTCGCCCGTCGGCACCGCGGTGATCAACCGCGGGCCGGGCGACGAGGTCACCGTGAATGCGCCATCAGGGCCGGTGAAGTTCCGCATCGTCGAGATCCAGGGCTGATACCTCGGAAGCCCCTGCGGAGGTTCGCCGGTATCCTCTTCGGATGCCCGATGAGACGTCTGACGAACCGGTGATCGAGGCGCGCGGCCTCGTGAAGCGCTACGGCGATATCACAGCGCTGGCCGGGGTCTCCTGCACGGTCCGCCGCGGCGAGATTTTCGGCGTCCTCGGGCCGAACGGCGCGGGCAAGACGACCTTGGTCGAGGTCCTCGAAGGGCTGACCCTCCCGACCGAGGGCACGGCGCGTGTGCTGGGCGTCGAGGTCACCGAGGATCCGGCCGCCGTGAAGGCGCGTATCGGCGTGCAGTTGCAGGCGTCTTCCTACCACCGCTACCTGACGCTGCGCGAGATCCTCGAACTCTTCGGGTCGTTCTACCCGCGACGCGCGGAGTCGATGGCGCTGCTGGAGCGGGTCCGTCTCCAGGACCGTGCGGGCGCGCGAATGAGCACGCTCTCCGGGGGGATGCGCCAGCGCTTCAGCATCGTCGCCGCGCTCGTGAACGAGCCCGAGCTCGTCTTCTTCGACGAACCGACGGCCGGCCTCGATCCCGACGCGCGCCTCGACCTTTGGGAGATCGTGCGAGGCGTGCGCGAGGCGGGCGCGACGGTCGTGCTCACCACTCACTACATGGAGGAGGCGCAGGCACTCTGCGACCGGGTTGCGTTTCTGAACGCGGGAGAGGTCGTCGCCCTCGACACCCCGGAGGGGCTGATCCGCTCGCTCCATGCCCCCTATCGCGTGACCGCCACCAGCGCGAAGCCGCTTCCCGAGGCGGCCGTGCGCGCCCTCCTCGGGGCGGACGACGTCGAATTCGACTGCGGGCCGGACGGGCAGACGGTGCGACTGCGGGCGAAGGACGCCCCGCGCGTGACCGCAGCCCTGCTGGCGCTCGCCGAGCGCGAGCGCGTGGTGCTCGATGGCCTCACGGTGCAGCCGGCGTCGCTGGAGGATGTGTTCCTCCGCGTCACGGGACGGAAGTTGAGCGGATGACCCGGATCCTCTTCTCGTCCTCGCTGAAGATGCTGACGCGCGACCGTCAGGCGCTCTTCTGGGCGCTCATCTTCCCGCTCATGTTCCTCGGGGTGTTCAAGCTCTTCTCTGGCGACACCGCCGGCACCACCCACTTGATCGTCTCAGTCGACGCGACGAGCGAGCGGGGCCGCTCGCTCGTCGAAGCGCTCGGCCGCGTGGGGTTCCTTGAGGTCGACACGCGGCCCGGACTCGACGAGGACGCGGCCACACGGCTGATCGAGGCGGACGAGGGCGACGCCGCGCTCGTGGTGTTCCCGGCGGCGCCAAGTTCGCCCGCCAACGCCGTGCTGCTCGTCGGCATCCGCGACCCGATCGGGCGGCAGGTGACCGCGGCCGCCATCGCCTCGGTCGTGGACGGGGTGAACCTGTCGTTGACGCGGTCGCCGGCGTCGATCTCGCTGGTCACACGGCCGGTGGACGAGAAGACGACGTCGTTCTTCCAGTTCGTCGCCCCGGGGATCCTCGGCATGGGCCTGATGAACTTCGCGACGATCAGCCTCTCGGGTTCGCTGTCTCGCTACCGGGAAGAGGGCGTCCTGCGCCGGATCCGCGCGACGCCACTGCCGCCCTCGTTCTTCTTCCTCAGCGTGCTTGGGGCACACCTTGTCATCACCGGCCTGCAGGTGGCGGTGCTGATGGTCGTGGGGCAGGCGCTGGGGGCGGACCTGTTCAGCGGCGGCATATGGGCGCCGCTGATCGCCATCTTCGGGACGGTCGTCTTCCTCAACGTCGGTGTAATCGTCGCGGGTCGGGTGAAGGGGCGCGGCGCCGTCGAGGGGGCGGCGAACGCGATCACGTTGCCGATGATGTTCCTCTCCGGCTCGTTCTTCCCGGTCAGCGCCCTGCCGGAAGTCGTGCAGAAGATCGTGCAGGTGCTGCCGCTCACACACATGTTGTCGGCGCTTCGGGGCGTGACCATCGAGGGCGAGTCGATCGCGGCGCAATGGCCGTCGCTGCTGGTGATGCTGGGTTGGACAGTCGCCTCGTTCGTGGCCGCGCGGTTCGCCTTCAGCCTGGACGACGCGTAACCGTCGTCAGCCGATCAGGAGCCGGTCGGCCACCATCGCGCCGAACAGGGCTGCCAGATACAGGGTCGAGTAGCGGAACATGGCCTTGGTGCCCTCGAGGCCACTTCCCCGCATGACACGCCATCCGGTGAGGACGAACCCCAGGCCGCCGAGGGTGGCGACGGCGAAATAGATCGCGCCCATGGTCGCGACCGCGCCGAAGATCAGCGTGATCGCGGCCGTGAGGATGCTGTAGAGGAACGTCTGTCGCTTGGTCTCGTGTTCGCTAAGGACGGGCAGCATCGGCACGTTGACGGCGCGATAGTCATCGGCCAGACGGAGGGCGAGCGCCCAGAAGTGCGGCGGCTGCCAGAAGAACACGATCGCGAAGAGCAGCGCCCCCTCGATCGTGATCGAGTCCGTCACGGCCGTCCAGCCGATCAGGGGGGGTGCCGCGCCGGCAATCCCGCCCACTACCGTGTTATGGACGGTGTGCCGCTTGAGGTACATCGAGTAGATCACGACGTAGTAGGCGAACGCGCCGAGCGCGAGCGCAGCCGCCCACGGGTTCACGGTGAACAGCAGCCACGGCCCGGAGGCGAGCCCCAGCGACCAGCCGAAGATAGCGGCGTGGCGCGCCGGGACGCGGCCACTAGGGATCGGCCGCTTGCGGGTCCTCCGCATCAGGGCGTCGATGTCACGGTCGATGTACATGTTGACGGCGCCGCCGCCGCCCGCGGCCAGCACGCCGCCGACGAGGGTGGCGAGGACGAGCTGCCAGCCGGGCCAGCCGCCGTCTGCGAGCACCATCGCCGGGACGGTGGTGATCAGCAGCAGGAGCATGATCGAGGGCTTCGTGAGGACGAAGTAGTCGCGGGCCGTCTGGCGCCAGACGGAAGCCGGGCGCGCGGTCCCGGCCCGCTGGCGGACGCTACTCATCGAGATGCGTTACCCCGAGGGGAAGTCCCGGCCGCGTCGGCCTCGGCAAGCCGCTCCTCGAGGCGTTCGACCTCGCGGTTCAGCCCGCGGATACGCGCCTGCAGCAACAGGAGGTAGACGAAGAGGCCCGCCCAGAACACGGCGAACCCGGTGAACAGATAGCCGAGCCCGTCCATTACGCCTCCTCGCGGCGGTCCGCAGCAGCCCTCAGGCCCAGCAGCCGTTGGCCGAGCCGCTCTGTGTCCGTACGCAACAGGATGAGCCACGTGGTGAGCAGGAGGATCGCCAACGTAGAGATCAGGAGGACGATGAGCATGCCCTCCGGCAGTTGCGGGTCGGTGCGCGAGACGATCGGCTGGGGATGAAGCGTGCGCCACCAGCGCACCGACATCACGATCAGCGGCACGTCGAGGAACCCGACGATCGCGTAGACGGCGGAGTACCGTGCCGCCTGCTCGTCGCTGGTGTCGGAGACGGCCCTGGCGAGCATGTAGGCGGCGTACACGAGGAACAGGATCAGCGTGGAGGTCAGCCGCGCGTCCCACTGCCAGTAGGTGCCCCAGATCGGCTTGCCCCACAATGAGCCAGTCACGAGTGTGAACCCGGTGAACAGCACCCCGACGCTGGCGGCGCCGCGCGCGATCGCATCCCAGCGCATGTCGTGCTTCCACAGCACCATGATCGAGGCGACGAACACGACCCCGAAGGCGAGGTACATCGCCTGCGCGCTCGGGAGGTGGATGTACATCAGCCGCTGCACGTCGCCCTCGACCGCCTCGCGGGGGGCGACGACGACGGCCCCCACGATCATCCCGAGCACCCCGACGCCGACGAGCGGCGGCAGCACCATCCAGCGCAGGCCGTAGACGCGTCGCACGATGCTCATCGTTCCACCGCCAGGGGGAAGAGGAGCACCGCGGTGAGCGTGCTCCAGAGGGCGAAGACGCCCAGCAGCATGGTCCATGGGGCGTCGCCCGCAAAGATGCCGAGCGTCTCACCCGTCGCGCGGACGGCTGCGATCAGCATCGGCACGAGCAGCGGGAGCGCCATCACCGGCAGCAGCACCGCGCGGGTGCGGGTGCCGCTTCCCAGGGTGCCGAGGAGCGTGGTCAACGAGGCGTAGCCAGCCGTCCCCAGGATCACAATCACCACCAAGTCCGGGGTCACCAGCGGTTCATCAAACAGGATAGTCGCCGCGATCAACAGCGAAAACTCGATCACGACTAGTGCGATCATGCTTGCGATGAGCTTGCCGAGGAATACGACCGTCGGGCTCACAGGCGACAGGAGCAGTGCGTCGAAAGTCCCTTCCTCGGCCTCGCGCTGAAATCCGGCCCCCGCGGCAAAGACGCCGGCGAAGAGGAAGGTCGTCCACAGTACGCCCGGCAGGAGCGGATGTACGTCGGTCGTCGCGAGGTCGAATGCGAACGAGTAGGTCAGCACGCTGATCGCGGCAAACGCCGCGGCCGTCAGCCAGCCGGCGCGGTCGCGCCAGGCGAGCCGGAGGTCCTTCCCCACCACGGCCATGACGGCGCTCACGCGGACACCGCCGGGGCGACCGGGGCAGGCGGACTCACGGTGTCCTCCACGACCCGCCCGCGGTCTAGACGGATGACGCCGTCCGCCCACGCGTCGATCCGGTCGACGCGGTGCGTCGCGGCGAGCACGGTCACGCCAGGGGCGCGCAGCATCACCTCGTCCAGCAGGGCGATGCCGTCCGGGTCCAGTCCGGTCTCGGGTTCGTCCACCAGGAGCACGGGGGGCCGGTGGATCAGCGCCCGCGCGATGGAGAGCCGCTGGTGGGTGCCGCGCGAGAGGATCGCGACCGGCTCGTAGCGCCGCCGCCAGAGCCCGAGCAGGCGCAGCAGTTCCTCGATCCGTGCCGGGGCGGCTGGTACGTCGTAGAGCCGTGCGAAGAAGGCGAGGTTCTCCAGCGGCGAGAGCGCCTCGTACAGCATCGGACTGTGACGCAGCACACCCAGCGAGCGGCGCAGCGCGGCGCTCCGGCCGCGCAACGAATGGCCGGCGATCCATGCCTCCCCGCTCGTCGGTTGCACCAGGGTCGAAAGCAACGAGAGCAGCGTCGTCTTCCCAGCGCCGTTCGAGCCGATCAGCGCGACCTTCCGTCCGGCGGGCACGCGCACGCTCACCTCGCTGAGGACGTCGACGCCGGCGTACCGGCGCGTGAGTGCGCGCGTCTCGACGACGAGCGGCGCGGTCTCCTCGCTCAAGCGGCCGCCCCGCGCCGGCGCCAGATCAGCGCTCCGGCTGCGCCCACGATCGCGAGGACCGTGGCCGCCGCGATCGAGGCGCCGGGCTGCTCGGTCAGCGGGTGGTGCTGCAACTCACCGGCGACGCCGTCGATGTCCACCAGCAGCGACTGCCCTGCGTCGACGCGGGCCCGCTGGACCACGGTCAGCACGGTGTGGTCCTCGTCCTCCAATACCTGCTCGTCTCCCTTCGTCGCGGGGACGACCGGGCGTACCGCGCGCACGTAGTCGCGCGGCACGCGCGCGACGACCGACTCCGCGGGCACCGGCACCGTGACGCGCAGCCGGTAGCGGTCAATCGCGGGGTCGTACTTCACGAGGTACGTGCTCGTGATGATCGAGGCGGCCGAGCCGGGGCGGATCGGCGTCGTGACGGACAGCACGCCGTTTGCGAGCGTGCCGTTGCCGTCCTCTTCGCTCGCCTCCTCGGTGCCGGTCGGAGCGGGGAGGCGCAGGGTGACGCCGCCCGTGCCGCCGATGTATACGCGGTCGCCCGCCAGTCCCAGCACGTCCTCGCGCAGGAGGCCGATGTGCCCCTGCTTCGGGTCGATGCCGATCACCGTGACGATGGTCTGAATCAGGCGGAGCGCGTTCGGCCGGTCGGTCGTGGCGTAGACCGTGATGTCGCGGGTGAATTCGCGCTCCGGACCCGTGAAACGGATCGGGTCGGCGAAGTAGTTGACGTTCAGGTAGTTCACACGAGGGACGTAGGTGCGAGAGACGGCGGCGGGGATGCGCACCTCGTACGCGCCGTTTGTCACCGGCGTCTTCACGCTGCCGGAGGCCTCCGAGCCCTCGAGGATGATCAACTCCACCTCGACAGCACCCTCCAGCCTGGCACCCGAACTCCCCATCGTGACGCGCCCGCGCACCACGGCATCGGCGGTGGATTCCTGGGCGACGGCGTGCGGCGGCCCGATCATGAGGACGCTAGCGAGGGCGAGCAGGGCTGCGACGCCCGCGGACACGACTCGCGTCATCGGCTGACCTCGAGGGCGTCGGCTTGGCGAAGCGCCTCGGTCACCTCGCGGAGGCGAGGCCCGAGCGCTCGGCGGCCTTCGAGGCGGTCTCCGGCGGTGATCCGGCCCGCGGCCGCATCCTCGTCCAGTTCGCGAAGCGCGAGGAGCAGCCCGTCCCGCTCCGCCGCCAACTCGATCACGTCGCCGGCGGCGGTGTCGGCTCTGGCGTCGCTGCGACGCGGCAGCGCGACGAAGGCGCCGGCGCCCAGCGCGACGAGGACGAGGACGACCCACTCCATCAGGCTCGTGCCTCCGGCTTTTCTTCGCCGTCGGCGATCTGGGCGTCCAGCCAGGCCTCGTCCACGCCCGTCGAGTTCGGGCCAGAGGCGAGTGCCTTCGTGCGGCGCGCGGAGAGCAGGAACCACGCGCCGCCGGCAGCGACGAGCAACACGGACGCGCCCACCCAGCCGAAGAGGATCAGGTTGAACCCGTCACGGTGGAGGTCTGCGCGGACGCGCTCACCGTAGCGCTGCTCGAAGTAGAAGATGATCTCGTCCGGCGTGGCGCCCGCCGCAAGTTGCTCGCGGATGATCCGCTTCATGTCGACGCAGACCACCGTGCCACAGATATCCAGCCGCTCGTTGGTGCAGAGCGGGCAGAGCAGTTGCTTCTCGATCACGAGTGCCTGCGCCTCGATCCGCGGGTCGGACGAGGGCGGCACCTGTGCCGACGCCGGGGGCGCGGCCAACGGTGCGACCGCCAGCAGCGCGAGCGCGAGGAGGAGCGAGGACATCCGGCGCGTCATGCCTGTTGCGCCTCCGCCGGGACGGTCACGCTCAGCGGACGTCGCGCACGTGCCGGGTCGTCGTACGCCAGCAGCGCCCCCGCCACGTAGATGCCGCCGCCGATCCAGAGCCACATGATCAGGGGGTTCACGAAGGCGTGGATCTCCGCCACGCCGTCGGCATTCCAGCCCTGGATGAACAGGTATAGGTCACGCGTGAGGCTCTCGTCGAGGGCCACGACGCCGGTGGACTGGTCGGGGAAGTTGGTGAAGAAGCGCCGCCCCGGCTGCATCGAGGCCACCTCGCGGTCACCCTTCGTCACCGTGATGTCCGCGAACACCTCGGTCTCGATGCCGTTCACGCCGGGCTGGCGCGAGTTGAGGCGGTCGTACGTGAAGGTGTACCCGGCCACTTCAAACGACTCGCCGGGCGCGAGGACGCCGCGTGCCTGGGCGCGGTAGACGGTCGACCCGACGACTGCGACCGCCATGATGGCGACGCCAATGTGGGCGAGGTATCCGCCGTACCGCCGCGGGTCACGGCCGAAGAGCGAGGGCAGCGCCTGCAGCGCAGTCACGCCGCGTGCGTGGCCTACCGCGCGAGCGCCCAGCGCGAACTCGATGGCGGTGACGGCCACGATGCTGACCGCGCCCGCCGTCGCCGCCAGCGCCGCCGCGTTCCGCATCCCGAGCGCAAAGAGGGCGACCGCCACGACGACAGTGATCGCCCCGGGCACCGTCACGCGACGGCGGAAGGTCCCCGGCGCGCCGCGCCGCCAGGGCAGCAGCGTCCCGAGCGAGGTCAGCAGCAGCATCACGACGAAGAGCGGGGCCATGACCTCGTTGAAGAACGGGGGGCCCACGGTAATGCGGGCGTTTCGGATCAATTCGGAGAAGACTGGGAACAGCGTGCCGCCGAGGATCACGAGCGCCATCGCGATCATCAGGTAGGAGTTCAGGATCAGCCCGGTCTCGCGGGAGGCCAGCGAGTCCAACTCGCTCACGGCGCGTAGACGGGGCAGCCGCCACACGATCAGACCCAGGCAGGACGCAACGGTCGCGCCGAGGAGGGCGAGGAAGTACGGGCCAATCGCCGACTGCGCGAACGAGTGCACCGAGGTGATGAGTCCGGAGCGCACGTTGAACGTGCCGAATACTGCCAGGCAGAACGCCGCGAGCACGAGGACGACGTTCCAGGTCTTCAGCATGCCCCGTCGCTCCTGCACGATCAGCGCGTGCAGGAAGCCGATAATCGGGAGCAACGGCAGGATCGCCGAGTTCTCGACCGGGTCCCAGCCCCAGTAGCCGCCCCAGCCGAGCACGGTGTACGCCCACCAGCCGCCGAGGAAGTTCCCGACGCTGAGCACGAGGAAGCAGGTGAGCGCCCAGCCCCGGGCGTGGCGCACCCATGCGCCGTCCAGCCGGCCGGAGAGCAGCGCGGCGGCGCCAAGCGTGAACGGGATCACCGTGGAGACGAGGCCGGAGAGGAGGAACGGCGGATGGACGAGCATGCCGCGGTCGACGAGCAGCGGGTTCAGGCCCTGCCCGTCGGCGGGGATCACCGGGCTCACCTTGAACGGCGAGGCGAAGAACACGAGCGCAAACAGGAAGGCGGCGATCACCAGCCCGAGCGTGGCGACGGCGTGCGGGGCGCCCCAGGGAATGCGCGGCACCGTGATCAGCACGAACGCTGCCATGAACAGCGACATCGACCATGTCCAGAACAGCAGGGAGCCTGGCTGCCCGCTGTACAGCGACGCCCACTTCATCAGCGTCTCCATCTGGCTCGAGGAGACGGACGCGACGTGGTCGATCGAGAAGTCGTTCGTGAGGAGCGCGTATCCCAGCGTGGCGGTCGCCGCGGTGGTCAACAGCGCCACCGCGAGGATCGCCCGGCGCCCGGCGAGCAGGAGCGCGCGGTGGCCGGAGCGGTGCCCGACGATCGATGCGGCGGTCGCGAAGAGCGATACCCCCAGGGCGGTCAAAAGCGCCGAGGAGCCGATGGTCGCGACGACGTTCACGTTACGGTCTTGCCGGTGCCGCCGGAGTGGGGCTCGCCAGTCCCTTGAGGATGTCCGAGGAAGTGGTACCGGGCTCGGCCGTCCCCGAGATGAACTCGTTTTCGTGCTTGATCACCATTGAGGAGGCATTCAGGTGCCCGGAGCGGTCCGAGGTGCCGTCGATGACCAGGAAGGCGGAGGGGCCGAAGAGGTTGGGGAGGACGCCCGAGTAAGTGACCGACATCTGCTCGCCGTGCTCGCCGGCGATGTCGAACGAGACGACCTTGCCGTCCTGCTTGATGGTCCCGTCGACCACGCGCCCGCCGACGCGCCATCGGGCGTCGGTCTTGCTCCCGATCTGCTGGGCGAACTCCTCTGGAGTGACATAATACGAAACGGATGAGGACGCGGCCTTGAAGGCCAGCAACCCAATCGCGCCCGTCGCGACGAGTAGCAGCAGCACGAGACGCGTACGCCGGCTAGAGAACACCGTGGATGAGAGCGGGGTCGCCACTAGGACCTCCCGGTGGGGGCGATCTCATCGAGTAGACCTCGAAGGGTGGGTTCGTCGAGGGGCCCCGAGAACTGAGTTCGGACGCTGCCACCGGCCGCGACGAAGAAGGCGGTCGGCAGCCCCTGCACGCCGTACTCAATGTACACGGAGCCAGTCTCGTCAGCGACGACTGGAAAGCTCAATCGATACTGTTTTGCGAACTCTCGCCCATCTTGCGGGCGCTCCCAGATGTTGACGCCGACAAAGACGACGCCTCGGTCGCGGTATTCCTTCCAGAGCGACTCGATGATGGGTGCCTCCGCCTGGCAGGGGACGCACCAGGACGCCCAGAAGTAGATGAAGACCGGCTGCTTGTTCTGTTCCGCGAAATCGAACGTCTGGCCGTCGAACTGGGTCAGCCTGAACTGGGGGGCGGTGGCCAGCGTGGCGTCCGTGCGCCCCTCGGTCGGCCTGCCGACGCCACGCATCAGCCCGACGCCAAGCGCCCCGAGCAGGAGGAGGACCGCCGCACCTGCTATCAGAGTGATGAGAAGAGCCGGCCGGGGGCGAGTCATAGGTAGGAGGCTAGGCCTCCGTGAGGACTGACTTCAACGGGTGACTTTCGTCACAAGTTCACCCCTCGTGGATTCGAGGAGCCGCTCTCCCAGATTCAAAGGATGCTCCCGGGCGGAGGCCTCGCGCTTGACCCTGTAGCAGGCGGCAGTTATCAAGTAGTCGCAGGGCAAATAGGTCAATTGCACCTTGCGGCTCACGTCAGATTGTATCGGCGTGACGGGCTGGAATCGGGGGGCGCCGTGGGCAGGTCTGGACCCGGTCGGATCGTCGCGATCGTGTTCTCTTCGGCCGTTGTCGGCATCCTCTCCTGGCTCGTCTACCTGGCATTCGCGGACTCGGCGGACACCCCCCAGAGCACGTGGCGGCCGATGTCCGACAACGCGCACAACATCCATACCGTCTACCAGGTCGTCTTCTACCTGGCCGCCGCCGTCTTCGTCTTCATCCTGTTCCTCACCCTGCTCTTCACGCTGATGTTCCGCGAACGCGAGGGCGAAGTCGCGAAGCAGTTCCACGGCAACTCGAAGCTTGAGGTGCTGCTGGTCGCGGTCCCGGTCCTGATCGTCGTGGCGATGATGGTCCCGTCCTTCAAGGCGATCGCCCAGAACACCGCGGACCCTCCTCAGGGCGCGCTCGAGGTTGTCGCCATCGGGCACCAGTGGTGGTTCGAGTTCCAGTACCCGGAACTCGGGATCACCACGGCGAATGAGTTGCATGTCCCGCTTGACCGGCCGGTCAGCATCATCCTGAAGTCGGACGACGTCATTCACTCGTTCTGGATCCCACAACTGGTGGGCAAGGTGGACATGATGCCCGGGCACACGAACCACATGTGGTTCACCCCGGACACCGCCCGCGACGACCCCTACTTCGCGCAGTGCGCCGAGTTCTGCGGCGCCTCCCACGCCAACATGCGCTTCCGCGTCTTCGTCGACACCGCGGCGAAGTTCGAGGAGTGGTCGGCGGCGACGGCGGCGGACGCGGCCAAGCCCTCGACCGACCTTGCGAAGGCCGGCGAGCAGCAGTTCACTCAGTCCGGCTGCGTCGGCTGCCACACGGTCAAGGGCAGTCCAGTGGCGCTCGGCAAGGTCGGGCCCAACCTGACGCACGTGGGGTCGCGCACGACAGTCGCCTCGGGCGTGCTCGCGAATAACGCCGAGAACCTGCACCGTTGGCTCGGCAACCCGGCGAGCGTGAAGCCCGGCTCGAAGATGCCCAATCTGGGCCTCGATGAAGCGCAGATCGAACGGTTGACGGCCTACCTGGAGAGCCTGAAGTAGGCTGGCCCGTGTCGAGGCGTCTGTAGGACGTGAAGAGCATCTCGCGGCCGGCTAGGTGCCGCGTGGTTGGAGGACGGTAGATGGCAACCGCTGTCGGGACGCTCGACCACAGGCGGGACGAGAGCACGGTTTGGAAGTGGATGACCACGGTCGACCACAAGAAGATCGGCGCCCTCTACCTCGTCACCGGCTTCACGTTCTTCCTGATCGGGGGGATCGAGGCCGCGCTCGTCCGCACGCAGCTCGCCGTCCCGAACGGGACGGTGCTGGACGCCACCACGTACAACCAGCTCTTCACCATGCACGCCCTCACGATGATCTTCCTGGCGATCATGCCGATGGGCGCGGCGTTCTTTAACTACTTCATCCCGTTGCACATCGGCGCCCGCGACGTCGCCTTCCCGCGGCTGAACGCGCTCTCGTACTGGGTGCTGCTTTCCGGCGGCCTCATCCTGACCTCGTCGTTTCTGTTCGGCCAGCCGCCCGATGGCGGCTGGTTCGCATACGCCCCGCTCACGGAGTCAGCGTTCGCGCCGAACAAGGGCCTCGACTTCTACACGGTCGGCCTGATCGTCGCGGGCCTTGCGTCGCTGATGTCCTCGTTGAACTTCGCCGTCACGATCATCAACATGCGTGCTCCGGGCATGACGATGATGCGGTTGCCGGTCTACATGTGGATGACGCTCGTGGTGGCGTTCCTCCTGATCCTCTCGCTGCCCGTGATCACGGTCGCGCTGCTGCAGCTCTACTTCGACCGCAACTTCGGCACGCACTTCTTCACTCCGGGGACCGGGGGCGACCCGATCCTCTGGCAGCACCTCTTCTGGGTGTTCGGCCACCCCGAGGTCTACGTGCTCATCCTCCCCTCGATGGGGATCGTGTCCGAGGTCCTGCCTGTGATGTCCCGGAAGCCGCTCTTCGGCTACACCGCCATCGTCATGGCGGGCGCCGCGATCGGGGTGCTCGGGTTCGGCGTGTGGAGCCACCACATGTTCACCACCGGCCTCGGCACGGTGCCGCAGTACGTGTTCTCCGCCAGCACGATGGCGATCGGCGTGCCGACCGGTGTGAAGGTGTTCAACTGGCTGGGCACCATCTATGGCGGCAACATCAAGATGACGACGGCGACCTACTACTCGATCGCCTTCATCGCGTTGTTCACGATCGGCGGCATCTCCGGCGTCATGCACGCCTCGCCGGCGGTCGATGGCCAGCACCAGGACTCATACTTCGTCGTCGCGCACATCCACTACGTGCTCTTCGGCGGCGCGATCATGGGCATCTTCTCCGGCCTGTACTACTGGTTCCCGAAGATGACCGGGCGCCTGCTAGACGAGACGTGGGGCAAGGTCGGGTTCTGGTTCATCTTCATCGGCATGAACCTGACGTTCTTCCCGATGCACTTCCTCGGCCTCGCCGGCATGCCGCGGCGCATCTACACGTACGACGCCGGGCTGGGCTGGGACCGCTGGAATATGGTGGCAACGATCGGCGTGTACACGATCATCGTGGGCGTCGCGCTGTTCCTCATCAACGTCTTCATCACATTCCGGAGACCTGCTACCGCCGGCAACGACCCGTGGGGTGGGGCGACGCTCGAATGGGCGACTACCTCGCCGCCGCCCGAGCACAACTTCGACGTCGTGCCGGTGGTCCGTGACCGCGACCCGCTCTGGTACAACCGGGACCACAACATCCCGCTTCCCGAGCGCCCCGAGCACCTGCACATCCACATGCCGCCGCCGTCCTATTTCCCGCTGATCCTCGGGGTCGGGATTCTCCTGATTGGGGTCGGCGCCCTGGCGAACCTCGCGATCACGGCGCTCGGCGTGGTCGTCGTCTACTACGCGGTATGGGGCTGGGCGCTGGAGCCCACGGACTAGCGAGCGGTTCCCGCCGGACGTACCAACGAGGAGCAGATGATGGCCGTGGCCGAGATGCATACCGAGACCCCACAGCAGCACCTGACTGTCACCGGGATCGACAACCGGAAGCTCCTGATGTGGATCTTCCTCGCGTCCGAATGCCTCTTCTTCGGTTCGCTGATCTCCACGTACCTGATCTTCAAGGGAGACTCGATCGTCGGGCCGCTGCCGGCGGACATCCTCGACATCCCGCTCACCTCGACGTCGACGTTCGTCCTGCTGATGTCCAGCCTCACGATGGTGCTGGCAGTGTTCGGCGCGCAGCACAACCGGCCCGGCCTGATGAAGGCGATGATCCTCGGGACGATGGTGCTGGGCCTGACGTTCCTCGGGTTCCAGGTCTACGAGTTCCGCACGTTCGCGAGCGAGGGACTGACGCTCGGCACGAACCAGTTCGGCGCCACGTTCTTCGTGCTGACCGGGATCCACGGGACGCACGTGGGAGTGGGCGTGCTCTACCTGGGGTCGCTGCTGGTGGCCTCTGCCCGGCGCAATGGCCTCGGGCGCGAGACGGCGCTCCACGTCGACATCGCCGGCCTGTACTGGCACTTCGTCGACATCGTCTGGATCGTCATCTTCACGCTGGTCTACCTCATCCCGTAAGCAGGCAGCCTCGCTCGAGGATCGGAGACGTCGATGGTCGGACACGAGATGCAGCACGCTGGCGAGGAGCACCCGCCTTCGACGATCCGCCAGTACGTGATCACCGGCGTGATCCTCACCGCGATCACGGCGGTGGAGTTGATGATCTCCTACTCGTCGTTGCCCCACGGGCTGATGGCGACGCTCCTGATCGCCCTCTCCGCCGTCAAGTTCGGGATCGTCGTCGCCATCTTCATGCACCTGAAGTTCGAGAGCGGCCTGCTCACGCGGCTGTTCATGTTCGGACTTGTGCTGGCCGCCAGCATCCTGCTCGCGCTGATCACGCTGTTCTGGAACGACAGCACGGACGCCGTGGGCGGCATCCCCGCCGGCCAGGAGCAGGCCGCGCCGAAGCATTAGCGCAGCAGGCGTCCCTCGCGGCTTGCCGCGACGGCTGCCGATGTCAGGCTGAGCCGCTTGCCGCGGAGCGCGCCGCGGCCAGCATCGCGTCCTCCGCTTCTTCCTTCGCCCGCTGCTCGGCGTTGCCTCGGCGGAACCAGAAGCCGAGGATGATCCCGACCGTGATCAGGTTGAGCAGCTCGCCAAAAGGCACCCACATCAGCAGTCCGGCCAGTTGCTGGTCCTCCAGCGGCGTCCCCGGGAGGAACCGGTACACCCGCTCGTACGTGGGGTAGAACGGCTTGTCTGCGAACACGATGAAGGCGGACAGCACGTGCTTCGGGACCATCGCGCCGTAGAAGTAGAGGATCCGCGCAAGCACCGGGATCCGCGAGTGCAGCGGCTTCGGGTCGATCACGTTCCACCAGAAGAGCATCGCGACCGCGAGGAACGAGGCGTGCTGGAGGTTGTGGACGACGTCGTCGTTCAGCGCGCGGTCGTACCAGCCGGGCAGCATGTGCCACCCCCACTGGAACACGGTGAACACGGCGATCGTGACGACGGGGAAGGTCACGAAGCGGAAGACACGCCGCGCCACGCGGCTGCCGACGACACGCCGGACGACGCCCTGGCGCAGCCATCGAGGCATCCCGCGCAGCATCGGCGTGGTGGGCGCACCCAGCAGGATGAGCGGCGGCACGATCATCATCACGATGTTGTGCTGCACCATGTGCATCGAGAACTGGTGCTCGCCGAGGCGGTCGAGTGGCGACTCGAAGGAGAGCGCGAGCACCGTCAGGCCCGCGTAGTACGAGGCCGTCCGCCACGGCGAGTGCTCTCGTGTGCGAGCAGGCCAGCGGCGCAGCCCTCGGGCGTACCAGAAGGCGACGAGGCCCAGGGGCCCGAGGAACTGCGGGTCGAACGACCACGCCAGCCACCAGCGCGTGCTCTCGTCGATCACGTCGTGGGACGCCCATCCGAGGGCCGCGGGAAGAAGCGATGAGTCGAACATGCATGCCTTCCTGATGGTGGATCCAGTCTCAGGCAAGGAATTGCCGCGCGCACGTTGACGCGGGCAAGGCGGGCCGTCTAGCATCGTGCCAGGGTACTTTGCGTAGTCAGTACGCAATCATCTGCGCCGAGCGTTGACCGCTGGCCGCCGCGCCGAAAGGCCGTCCGATGCAGACGCTCCGCGTGGCGCTCGCCCAACTCAATACGACGATCGGCGACCTCGAGGGCAACCGGGCGAAGATCCTGGATGCGGCGCGTCGCGCCGCCGACCAGGGCGCCGACCTCGTCGCGTTCTCGGAACTCGCGATTACGGGCTACCCGCCCGAGGACCAGTTGATCCGCTCGGCCTTCATCGAGGACGCCGGGCGGAGCCTGCTGGCCCTCGCCGCTGAGGCAAAGGGGCTTCCGCCGCTGATCGTCGGGTGCGTGGAATTTGACCAGCACCTCTACAACGCGGCGGCCGTCGTCCATGACGGTGCGGTCGTCGCTACCTACCGCAAGCAGCGGCTGCCCAACTACGGGGTCTTCGACGAGGAGCGCTACTTCCAGCCCGGCAGCGAGTCGCTGATTGTGACGGTCGCGGGCGTCCCCGTGGGCCTCTCGATCTGCGAGGACGCGTGGTACCCGGGCGGGCCGATCACCGACCTCGCGATTGCGGGCGCGGCGGTGGTCGTCAACATCAACGGGTCGCCGTTCCATGCCGGGAAGGCGCGCGACCGCGAGCGGATGCTGGCGACTCGCGCCGCGGACAACACCGTCGCACTTGCCTACGTGAACCAGGTGGGCGGGCAGGACGAACTGGTCTTCGACGGCAACTCCGTGATCTTCGATGCCTCCGGCGCGGTCGTTGCGCGCGGCGCCTCGATGGAGGAGGACCTGCTGGTCGCCGACCTGCTCGTCGAGGAACTCCTCCAGCGCCAGTTGCACGAGTCGCGCCTGCGACACCTCCGTGGCTTCTCGCAGCCCTCGACGCCGGTCCGCCGCATCGACGTGACGGAAGAACCGCCGCGCGAGCGTCCGCTCCTCCGTGCGCCGGTGCTCGCGCCGCCGCCGACGGTCGCCGAGACGTACCGCGCGCTGGTCCTGGGGACGCGTGACTACGTGCAGAAGGTTGGCTTCGAGCATGCCTTCGTCGCGCTTTCCGGCGGGATCGACTCCGCCCTCGTGGGGGCCGTCGCCGTGGATGCCCTTGGCGCGGCGCGTGTGACCGGCGTGTCGATGCCGTCTCGCTACTCCTCGGAAGGCTCGATCTCGGACGCCGTGGACCTCGCCCAGCGGCTGGGCGTCCGCCTGATCTCGCTGCCCATCGAGCCGCTGCACCAGGCCGCGCTCGACACGCTGGCGCGCGAGTTCGGTGCGGACGACCTCGGCGTGGCGGGCGAGAACGTCCAGAGCCGGGCGCGCGGGATGCTGGTCATGGCGCTCTCCAACCACACCCCGCGCTCGCTGGTGCTGACCACGGGCAACAAGTCGGAGTACGCCTGCGGCTATGCCACGCTGTACGGCGACATGGTCGGCGGCTTCGCCGTGATCAAGGACGTGCCGAAGACGCTGGTGTGGGAGCTCGCGCGCTACCGCAATACCGTCAGCGAGGTGATCCCCGAGAACTCGATCACAAAGCCCCCGAGCGCCGAGTTGCGGCCGGGCCAGCTCGACTCCGACTCCCTCCCCGCATACGAGGTGCTCGACCCGATCATCGAGGCGTACGTGGAACACGACCTCTCGCTGGAGGCGATCGTGGCGCGCGGCAACGATGAGGCGACGGTGAAGCGCGTGATCGACATGATCAACCGCAACGAGTACAAGCGACGCCAGGCCCCGCCCGGGGTAAAGGTCACCTCCCGCGCGTTCGGCCGCGACCGCCGCCTGCCCCTCGCGAGCCGCTACCGGGGCTACTAGAGCTTACCGGGCGTCGGGCTCGTCCTCGATCAGCGACGGGTCGAGTCCTTCGTCCTCGATCCGCTTCGTGACCACCGCGGTCAGCGTGTCGAGGGCGGTCATCTCGATCCAGGCCTCGAAGGCGCCGCGCACCTCGGCGAAGGCGTCTTCGATCTGGGCCTCGAACTCTGGACGCGTCATCGAGGCGTTGCGCGCCGCGCCGAGTTGCTCCACGAGGCGCTCGATCTTCGGCGCGACCTGCTGGAACATCCGCAGCGCGTCGTCGTCTTCGGCTGCGACCGCGCGGTCGCGCATGATCTCGAGGGCTCCGAGCACCCATGCCAGCGCCCCCAGCAGCGTCCCGGCGTCGCGCCGGGGCAGTTCGAGCCGCACCGGTTGTGCGCGGCTCAGCCGCCCCTCGGGCGAGGTCATTCGAGGCGTTCCGTGCGCTCGCCTTCGTAGGCGAGGATCTCCGCGGCGCGCAGCGCCCCCAGTATCGCGCTGCCCTCGCCGAGCGCCGGACGGACCACGCGCGCGCCGGGTGAGACCTCGTCGAGCACGCCCTGCAGCACCGGGCCGAGCGGCCCGACGTGCTCCTCCTCGCCGTCGAGGATCACAACGACCGGGTCGACGAGTGCGGCAAGGTCGGCGAGCACGCCGGTGATCTGCTCGAGCGTCGCGCTGACGATGGGTTCGCCGGGGGTGAGCTCGGGCAGGGCGGGGAGGGAGCCGGCGCGGTTCCCGGCACCCGAGAGGATCCGCCCGTTCGAGAGCACCGCCGCCTGGGGGATGCCGCGCAGACAGACGTAGAGCGCGTCCATCGTCCCGTCCGCCGCGCCGGCGCTCCATTCGCCGCGCAGCGCGGCCTGGACGCGGTTCAGCGCCACCACCGGGGCGTCGATGTGCCGGCGGATGGCGTCCACCACGTGGAGGCCATCCCACTCCGGCTGGCCGCCGCTCTCGACGAGCACGCCCGCGATCGGGTCCACGAGTCCCGGGCAGGCGACGGCGATCGCCTGCGCCCAGCGCTTCTGGCCCTCGCGTGCGAACGAGGTGGCGATCCGGCCGCCGACCTCCCACGCCCACGCCGCCTCGTCCGGAAGCGGGCCGAGGTCGTAGCGCTCGCGCTCGACCACCTCACCGTCGCCGTCCACGAGGACGACGCGCAGTTCGGTCGCGGTGAAGTCGACCCCGACGAGGACGGGATCGGGAAGGTCGGTCTCTCTCGTCACAGGGCCCACCGCTCCACTTTCCGCAGCACAGCCGCCACCTGGTCCATGTCGCGCGAGGTGAGTCCCGCGTGCAGCGGCAGCCCCACCATCTCGCGCGGCAGGCGAGTGGTGGCCTGCGTCCGATCGTCCGCGATCGAGACCTCCGGGGCCAGTGACGGCCCCACCGCCGCCTCAACAGGCAACCCCTCGCCGCGCAGGGCCGCCAGCGTCTCCTCGAAGCCGCGCTTCCAGAGCATGCTACGGAGGCGGAACACATACCGGTCGTAGGCGTGGTGGATCCAGCGCCCGTGGGGCATCGACGCGGTGCCGCGCATCCCGCGGAGGTTGAAGGTCAGTTCCCACGCCAGTTCACGACGGGCCTGGAGCGCCTCCTCGCGCCCCCGCCACTCCGCAAGGGCGACGCGCGCCACGACTTCGGGCATCGGCCTCGCCTCCTTGCGTACGGCAGCCGCGAGTTCCGCGTCTCGCAATACGAGGAGCGCGCCCCCGTCCTCGCCGCCCTCGATGCCGCCGCTGAGCACGTGCCCTGCTCCCAGCGCGAAGACCGCCGCGCCGCCGATCGAACCGGCCGGAGTGCCGCGGTACGAGGCGCCCACCGCCTCCGAGCACTCCTCGACCAACATGCACGTCCGCTCCCGGACGATCGGGAGGATCGTCTCGAGGACGGGCGGATGGCCGAATGGGTAGGCGACGACGACGGCCCCCGTCTGCGGCGTCGCCACGGTCGAGAAGCCGCGCGACGAGATCGCGGCGGTGTCGGCGTCGACCTCCGCCGGGACGGGCGTCAGGCCCGCGGCGACCGCGGCCTCGACCCACGGCGTCGCGCAGAGCGCGGGCAGCACAACCTCGCGCCGCCCCTGAACGGCCGTCCGCAGGGCAAGCCGACGCGCTTCGTCCGCGGAGCCGAGCGCGATCGCAACGCCGGCGGGCAGGCCGAGGCCCGCGGCGAACTCTGTTTCGAGTGCGTGGACCGGGTCAGGGTCGTCCGCCGGCGCGACCACCGGCGGCGCGGGCCAGGCGTCGAGGCGAAGCGGCAGTCCGCCTTCGATCGCGAGCGCCGGTGCGGTGTCGTCGGCCATCGGTCACTCTCCGCACGCAGTCGAGCGAGCGTACGGGGGCGGGAGGGCGCCCGCAACGCGAGAGGCGAGACGGGGCTGGGGGTATTCTCGATCGCTGGAGGGCCGATGCTGCTGCACCTGCGCGACCGCACTCTGGACGTCACGGACCGCACCGCGATCATGGGCATCCTGAACGTCTCGGACGACTCGCCGATCGCCTTCTCGCGCGTCGCCACGTCCGAGGCGTTCGACCGCGCCCGGGCGCTGGCGGCGGCGGGCGCCGAGGTCATCGATGTTGGTGCGCACTCCACTCGGACGGGAGGGCGAGACCTCACGCCGGACGAGGAGGCGGGCCGCGTCGCGCCCGTGATCGAGGCGTGTGTGCGCGAGGGGCTGCTGACCTCCGTCGACACGTGGACGCCTGCCGTCGCGCGCGCGGCGGCCGAGGCAGGCGTCCATTTACTGAACGACGTGACCGGCGCGACCGACCCCGAGATGCTCGCTGTCGCCGTCGAGTACCACTTGCCGGCATGCGTCATGCACATGCGCGGCCAGCCCAAGCACCACCGTGAGGCCGACCAGGACTACGAGGACATCAACGCCGAGGTCACCGCGTTCCTCCTGGAGCGGACGGGCGCGCTCGAACGGGCGGGCGCCGGGACGCCGTGGCTGGATCCGGGGTTCGGGTTCGGGAAGTCAGCGGCGGACAACCTCGCGATGCTGGACGGGCTTCCGGCGCTGGTCGCCCAGGGCTATCCCGTGCTCGTCTCCGCGTCGCGCAAGGGGTTCCTCGCGGAGTTGATGGGTCTCGGTGACCGGCAGGACGTCGAGGGGCTGCTGGAGGCGACGCTCGGCTTCAACACGCTCGCCGCCGCGGCCGGCGTCCACGTCGTACGCGTCCACGACGTGGCCGAGGTGTCACGGTCTCTGAGCGTCGTCAACGCCTTGCGCCGGCATCGCGCCGGACTCAACTGACGCGGCCGGCCCGTAGCGCCCGGCGACGGGCGTGAGGTTCTTCGGTGCGTTGGCCGCGTAGGTGATGTCCTCGCAGGCCACGCCGTTGCCGTTCATGTCCAGGCGGTTCGGGTCTCCCGGGACGTTCGCGGCCAGGGCCTCCTGAGCCTCGGCTTGCGAGGCGAACGAAGAGCAGTTGTACCTGTCGACGCCGTTCGTGAAATAGCGACTCGTGCCTGCGGTCGTGGATGCGAATGGGGCCGCCTCGTACGGCGGGTACGCGGCGCGCGGGGCGGATGAGGCGCCCCTCAGGTCCATCTGGACGACCGCGGGCGCCGTTGTGCCGGGGGTGGCGGCCGTCGGGGCGATTGGCCGCGCTTCGAGGGCTGCGACGCGCTGGGCAAGGGCATCGCGCTCCTGCCCGAGCGCGGCCACCTGCTTCGAGAGGCCGTCGACTTTCTCGTTGAACGTCGCGACCTCGTCAGACAGGGCGGCAGCGTGGTCGTGTACCGGCTCGGAACTCCCGGTGTGCCCGAACATCCACCAGATGCCTGCGGCCCAGATCGCCGCACCGACGACGAGGGCCAGGGGCAGCCAGCGCGGGGGGTGCCACGAGTAGTGGTGACGAGGGCGCGCCACGACCTCGGGTTCGCCCGCTGCGGGCAGTTCGACACCCAACTCGGCAGCCAGTTCGGCCATCAAGCGTCTCCCGCTCAGCCTCAGAGGACGACGCTAGGCGAACCGGCGTGGGCGCCGCATCGGGGTTCCCCCCGCAAGCGTGCGCAGGGATCCCTGACTACTTACTCGAGGCTGGGGTCGCGGAAGGCGGCGCCCCAACGAGCGTCGCCAGGTCGTGCTTGGCCTCGAGGATGTGCGTCCAGAGGTCGCCGGCGGCGGACACACGGTCGGGCGCGGTGAGGATCGTGAAGTCGGTCGGGAAGACGCGGTCGAGTTCGTCCCAGCGCAGCGGCATCGAGACCGGCGCGCCCGGCTTCGCCCGCGGCGAGTACGGAGTCGCGAGGCTCTTGATGCGGGCGTTCTGGTTGACGTCCAGGAACACCATGCCGCGCCGCTTCTCGATGTTCCACTCGATGGTCACCTCGCGCGGGTGGGCGCGCACCAGCAGGCCGCCGACGGTCGTCGCGATCTCGCGCACGGTCTCATAGTCGTACTGGCGGAGCACGGGCACGTACACGTGCAGGCCGGTCGCACCGGAAGTCTTGACGAACGACGACAGGTTCGCCGAGTCCAACAGCCCCTTGAGGGCCAGCGCGGCTTTCACGGTCGCTTCGTACGCCGGCTGGTTCAGTTCCGGCTCGCCGCCGGCGCTTTCGTCGCCGCGGTAGATGTAAGGGTCGAAGTCGAAGAGGACGAAGTCGGGGTAGTTGAGCAGGGACGCCTCGACGTTCGCCTTCGTGCCGGTGAACGTGCGGCCGAGGCGGTGGCCGTCGGGCTCCGGGGCGACACGCGCGAGCGAGGCGTGGAGGGCGATGTCGGCGTACTGCGCGAGCCAGAGCAGCGTCGCGAGGTTGTTCACGACCACGAATTCCTGGTCACCGCCGCCGCTCTCCGTGAACACACGCACCGTCTTTACGAATGGCGGAGGTGCGTCCACGTGCTTCTGGTAGAAGGAGTGGCCTTCGAGCCCGTTCGGGTAGCGCGTCATCGTGAGCGGGCGGTCCTGTAGGTGCGGGATCAGGACGTGCGCCATCTTCGCGTAATAGGTGAGCAGGTCGCGTTTCGTCAGTGCGCGCTGTCCTCGGTGCTCGGGCCAGAACACCTTGTCAAGGTTCGTGACGGGGATGCGGGTCTCACCCAGTTCGATCGCGCCCTGTTTCCTGAGCG
>SCTU01000105.1 GCA_004297315.1 Dehalococcoidia bacterium
GGCTGATGCCGTTCATCAGCCGGTCGCGTCCCACCATGTCCTGGATGATCGTGTGCCGTGACGCGGTCATCACAGAGTTCACCGCGCCTTGCAGCACCGCGGTGATCGCGAGGTGTTCGTACCCGAGGTGCCCGGACCAGGCGAGCAGGGCCAGCATCACGGCATTCAGCGCGTTGAAGGTCTGGACGGCCTGGATCACCGTCTTCTTCGGCACGCGGTCAGCGATCACCCCGCCAAGCGGTGTCGCCAGGAACCCCGGCACAGAGTTCGCGAGGGCCATGAAGCCCAGCGCCGTAAACGAACCTGTGATCTCGTACGCCAGCACCCCGCGGACGAGGTTCTGCATCTGCTGGGCGGTGAACTGGAGAGTGTTGCCCGCTAGGAGGAGCCGGAAGTTGCGATTGTGCAGCGCGTCGAACGTGTTGGGGCGCCAGCGGCGCCGGCGCGGCGTGACGACCGCTGCCGAGGCGGCGCCGTCAGGACCAGCGGGATCGGCCACGCTCATCGGTGCCCCGATCGAACCTCGGTCCGAGCGCGTTGGCGTCTCGGCCGGGCAGTGATCGCGCAGGACGGCAGTCCGCTCGCCTGCCCTGTCGCCGCCCGGCCCGCGGTCGCGCCGGACGGCCTCGCGTGCGACGGTGGGCTGCCGCCTACCGCCCCTTGAACACCGGTTCTCGCTTCTCCATGAAGGCGCGCACGCCCTCCTTGGCATCTTCGGTCCGGTCGATGACGAGCCCGGTGTAGTACTCCATCTCGGCCGCCGCGATGTGGTCGGCTTCCGGGAACATCGTCTTGTACACCATGCGCTTCGCCAGCGCCTGGGCGATCGAAGGGCCGGCCGCGATCTTGTGGGCGAAGGCGAGGGTCTCCTTCATCAGGTCCTCGTGCGGCACGACGCGCAGCACGAGGCCGAGCCGGAGCGCCTCCTCCGCGTCGATCATGTCCCCGGTCCACATCATCTCGAGCGCCTTCTGGACGCCCACGATCCGCGGGAGCCGGTAGTTCAGGCCGCCGTCCGGCCGCCGGCCTCGCTTGGTCTGGACGACGGCGAATTTCGCCGCGCTGGACGCGATGCGGATGTCGGGCGTGAGCGCGAGGCCGAAGCCAGCGCCGACGGCGAACCCGTTGATCGCACCGATGATCGGCTTGTCGCACTGCGCGAAGACGATCTGTGCCCCGTCCTCGGGGTGTGGAAGGCGGACGGGCGGGGCGGGTGCGGGCGTTGGGGGCGCGCCGTCGGCGCCTGTGCGGGCTGCCAGTCCGCCGACGTCCGCGCCGGTGCAGAAGGCCCGGCCGGCGCCAGTCAGGACAATGACCTTCACGCTGTCGTCGTCGCGCATCTCGCGCACAAGGTTGAGCATGCCTGTGGTCATCGCGCCGCTCATCGCGTTCATCCGGTCAGGCCGGTTCAGCGTGATGACCGCGACGTCCCCGTCCCGCTCGAACAGCAGATCCTCGAGTTCCATGTGCCTCTTCCATTCATCGAGCGCGACGTCGCGCCGCCCCGGGGCGGCAGCGACCGCAGCACGCGAGACTCGGCAGCCTGTCCGCCCGGCTCTCGGCGGGGACGATAGCATACGTGATTCCCCGTCGATTCCTCGGTCGCACCCTCCACCGCCCGGTCGTCTTCGCCGTCCCGCCCTTCGCCCTCCGGCTCCTCATCGGCCCCGGCGCCGATGAGCTCCTGCTCTGGGGCCAGCGCGTCCTCCCCGCGCGGCTGCTCGCCGCGGGGTTCACGTTCACCCACCCCGACCTTGATGGCGCGTTGCAGTCGCTCCTCGCTGCGCGATAAGGGGGCGCCCGACGTCAGACGAGGGAGAGATGGAAGCCCCCTCCCCCGCTTGACGACCGACCATGGCGATCGTGATAGTGCCCCCGCCACACCTCACCCTCGCGAGGTGCCACCCACGTCGCTCCGGATCACAACCCGGAGATGGGAGAACCCATATGGACTGGAAAGACAGCCCCGAACAAGCCGCCTTCCGGCAGGAAGTCCGCACTCTCATCCAGACCAAACTCCCCGAGCGTTACCGCGTGAGCGGCGGCGAGAGCGAGGGTGGCTCATGGCAGGTGGATCGCATATCTCAGGACCCCGCCGCAAAGCAGGCGGCCCAGGAGTGGGCGCACGCACTCTCCGAGCGAGGCTGGATCGCGCCGCACTGGCCGCAGGAATACGGTGGCGCCGGCCTGACGCCCATCGAGCAGTTCATCTTCAAGCAGGAGATGGCGCAGGCGCAGGCGCCGGCCGTCGGCGGCATGGGCGTCTCCCTCCTCGGCCCGACGCTCATCGTGCACGGC
>SCTU01000106.1 GCA_004297315.1 Dehalococcoidia bacterium
CAGGTCTGGACCGACAAGGGCAAGACGTTGTTGATCGCGATCAACGGCGACAGCCTCGGCCCGTACTCGCCGGCCATGGGACACGCGGAATGGAACCGGATCGACTTCGGCTTCATCCCCGGCTGGACGCGCTAGCGCATCGGAGTCGCCATGCCACCACCGGAGATCGAGGCGCGCACGCAGGCAATCGGACGGGCCTTGCTCGCGGAGATGGACCGCTACCGGCCGCGCGTCGACGAACAGGTCGAGGACTGGCTGCTCAGCCACGCCGTCGCGGACGAGCGGTTCCGCACACGCCTGCTTCGCTTCCTCGATGTGCTCGCGGCGTTCAACGGCCCCGGCACGGCCGACGAGGTGCAGGAGCTCTTTCACGAGTACTTCGCAGACGACTTCCCGGGAATCCCGCGTCCCCTGCGCTGGCTCATGCGCCTTGCTCGAAACGAGCAGGTGCCCGCTTCGGTCGTGGCGGAGGCCTCGCGCCGGGCCGCCCAGGTGTTCGCCAGGCGTTTCATCACCGTGCCTGGCGAGGCGGGGGTCCACACGCTGGTCGAGTCGCTGGCGAAAACGGGACGCGCGCCCTCGTTCGACCTGCTGGGAGAGGCCGTCCTGAGCGCCGGCGAGGCGGACGCGTATGAGTCACGCTACCTCGCCCTGATCGCCGAGTTGGCACGAGAGCCGTCCGCGCGTAGCCGCACCATCGGCGGTCAGCCCACGCTCCAGGTGTCCCTGAAGCTCTCATCGCTCACGCACCATTTCTCTCCCGTGGACCCTCGAGGTTCGGTTGAGCGGGTCGTGCCGCGTCTGGTGCGGATCGGCGAGGCCGCGCGCGCCGCGGGGGTTGGGCTCGCCGTCGACGCCGAGCAGTATGAGACGCGCGACATCGTCTGGGACGCCTTCCGCGCCGCGTTCGGAGCCGGGACGTCCCTCGGGGACTGGGAGGACGCCGGCATTGTCGTGCAGGCGTATCTCCGCGACGTGGAGTCGCAGGTCGAGGCGGTCATCGAATGGGCGCGCGAGCGAGGGCGCCCATTCCAGGTGCGGCTGGTCAAGGGCGCGTACTGGGACTACGAGACGGCGATCGCCGCCGCCAACCGCTGGCCTCCGCCGGTCTTCCAGGTGAAGGACGCGAGCGACCGCTCGTTCGACCGTTGCGTCGAGCGGCTGCTCGACGCTTCAGGCCACGTCAATCTCGCGATCGCGAGCCACAACCCCCGCTCGCACGCCTACGCGCGCGCGCTGGCGGAGGCGCGAGGGCTTCCGGCCGGTGCGATCGAGCACCAGACGCTCCACCGGACGCTGGAGGCGATGAGCCGGGCGCTTGCCGCGCAGGGCTGGCCGGCACGCGATTACGTGCCAGTGGGCGAGTTGTTGCCGGGCATGGCGTACCTCGTGCGGCGAATCCTCGAGAACTCATCGCAGACGGGGTTCCTGATGCGCAGCCGTCAGGAGGTCTCCGACGACGAACTGCTGGCCCCGCCGCCGGAGAAGCCGGACCCGCCCGCGATCGCGCCCGACGGCGCTGGCTTCGAGCGTGCGCCCGCCGGGCGCTGGTTCGACGCCGCGTTCCGTGCTGCCTTCGACAAGGCGCTCGCAGTCGCTCAGAGTTCGCCGCGCGCCCGGCTCGTGCTTCCCGCCGGGGTCGAGGCGGCGCGCACCATCGAGGTCCACAGCCCGTCGGACCCGGATGGCCCACCGGTCGCCGTCGTCGACCTTGCGGG
>SCTU01000107.1 GCA_004297315.1 Dehalococcoidia bacterium
GAGGCTTGCACGCAACCCCTCGAGGCGGCCGCGGGCCGTCGCGAGGCGCTCCTGCTCCTTCGCGACGACGGCGGCGGGGGCGCGGGCCGTGAACTGCTCGTTGGAGAGCTTCGCCTCCTGGCGGCCGACCTCGGCTTCGACTTCGGCGATCTGCTTGCTTAGGCGTTCGCGCTCGACCGCGGGGTCGAAGAGACCCGCCATCGGCAGGATCACCTGGCCGACGGCGAGGACCGCCGTGACGACGCCGTCCGAGGGCGCCTCGTCCGGGGTCGCGACGACGTGGAGCGGCTGCACGCGCGCGAGTTGCTCGATCGCGGACGCCATCGAGCGCGCGGCCTCGGTCGCCTCCGCGCCGGCGATGTAGCCCTCGACGAAGCGACCGGCGTCCACGCGCTTCTCGGCGCGGATGTTGCGCACGCCACGGATGAAGTCCTGCACGGCGAGCATCATCCGCTCGGCATCGTCGTCGAGCCGTGCGTCGTCGAGCGCGGGGTAGAGCGCGACGATCAGTGCGGGCGCGCCCTCGGCGTCCGGGCGGACGGTGGCGAGGCGCTGCCAGATCTCCTCGGTGACGAACGGCATGAACGGGTGCAGCAGACGCAGCACCTGGTCGACGACGTGGACGAGGACGGCGACGGGCGAGCGGTCGCCTGCGCGGACGCGCACCTTCGCCAGTTCGATGTACCAGTCGGCGAACTCGTCCCAGAAGAAGTCGCGCGCCTGGCGCAGCGCCTCGGCGAGTTCGTACTGCCGCCAGAGCCGGTCGACGTCGCGCGTGACGGCGGCAAGGCGGCTGAGGATCCAGCGGTCCTCCAGCGCGCCGGCGCCCGGCGCGGGCAGCGTCAGGTCGTCGCCGTCCTCGACCATCGTGAGGGCGAAGCGCGAGGCGTTCCAGAGCTTGTTCGAGAGGTTGCGCCCCGCCTCGAGCTTGTCGTCCGTGATGCGCTGGTCGTTGCCGGGGGAGGTGCCGGAGATCATCGCGAAGCGCAGGCCGTCGGTGCCGTACTTCGCGACGGACTCCAGCGGGTCGACCACGTTGCCGCGCGACTTCGACATCTTCGCGCCGTCCGCCGCGCGCACGAGGCCGTGGAGGTAGACGGTGTCGAAGGGGACAACGCCGCCCATGTTGTAGAGCGAGAGCATGATCATGCGCGCGACCCAGAAGAAGATGATGTCGTAGCCGGTCTCCATCACCTGCGTCGGGTAGAAGCGGCGCACGTCTTCGGCGTCCTCGGGCCAGCCGAGCGTCGAGTGCGGCCAGAGGCCGGAGGAGAACCAGGTGTCGAGCGTGTCCGGGTCCTGGTGCAGGTCCGTCGAGCCGCAGCCCTCGCACTGCTCGGGGACGCCGAGCGTGCCGCGCACGGTGATGTGGTCGCAGGCGCCGCAGTACCAGACGGGGATGCGGTGGCCCCACCAGATCTGGCGGGAGATGCACCAGTCGCGGATGTTCTCCATCCAGTGGAGGTAGACGCGCTCGAAGCGCGGCGGCACAAACTTGATGCTGCCGTCCTCGACCTTCGCGATCGCGGGTTTGGCGAGCGTCTTTGCGTCCACCCACCACTGGAGCGAGATCAGCGGCTCGACGATCGTGCCGGAGCGCTGGCAGTGGCCGACGGAGTGCGTGTAGGGCTCGATCTTCACAAGGCGTCCGGCAGCCTCCAGATCGGCCACGACTTTCTTGCGCGCCTCGAAGCGGTCGAGGCCCTCGTAGATGCCGGCTTCGGCGTTGAGCGTGCCGTCCGGCCGCATGATCGAGATCGTGGGGAGGCCGTGCCGCTCGCCGATCTCGAAGTCGACTGGGTCGTGGCCGGGCGTCACCTTCAGCGCGCCGGAGCCGCCCTCGATGCTCACGGCGGCGTCCGCGATGATCGGGACGAGCTGGCCCCCCGCTGGGACGATGCAGAACTGGCCGATCAAGTCGCGGTAGCGCGGGTCGTCAGGGTTCACGGCAACGGCGCTGTCCGCCGGGATCGTCTCGGGGCGCGTGGTCGCGATCGTGATCGTCTCGCCGGTGCGCTGCCCGCGCGCGTCGGCGACCTCGTAGCTCACCCACCAGAACGCGCCCGGCTCGTCTTCGTACTCCACCTCGATGTCGGAGATCGCCGACTCGCAGTCGACGCACCAGTTGATCAGGCGGTCGGCACGGTAGATCAGCCCGTCGTCGTAGAGCCGCTTGAACGTCGCGCGCACGGAGCGCTCGCGTGCCTCGTCCATCGTGAACGCCTCGCGCTCCCAGTCGGCCGAGGCGCCCAGGCGGCGGTGCTGGAGCGTGATGCGCGAGCGCGAACGCTTGACGAACTCCCACGTGCGTTCCAGGAACGCGTCACGCCCGATGTCGTGCCGCGAGAGCCCCTCCTTCTGCAGTTCGCGCTCGATGATCGCGTTCACGGCGATCGCGGCGTGGTCGACGCCGGGGAGCCAGAGCGTGTCGTCGCCGAGCATGCGGTGCCAGCGGGTGAGGGCGTCCTCGATCGAGACGGTGAGCGCGTGGCCGAGGTGGAGCTCACCGGTGAGGTTGGGTGGAGGCATGATGATCGTGAACGGCGTCGCGCCCGGTTTCGAGGGCTTGAAGTAGCCGCTCGTCTCCCACCACTCGTACAGCGACTGCTCGACGACCTGGGGGTCATACGCCGTCGCCATCTGCCGTGGGTTCACGTCGTCGGTGGTGGTCATCGGAGCCTCGCAGGAATCGAATGGGTGGGTAACAAAATGCCCCGCACCAGGCGGGGCTCAGCGGCAGCGGGACGGCCTCGCGAGGCCGCGCTGCCGCTACCGTACTACTACGAGTACGAGGGTTACGGGCGCTGCTGCTACGCGGATGCGCTGGATGTCCATGCCGCCATGCTACAGGCTCGACGGAGGCCGCGCGAGAGGAGCGCCCAATGCCGACACCACGTCGCTGGGCTGCGTCGAAACCTCCGGCCGACCGGTTTGAGCGCATCCGCGCGGTCTGCCTCGCACTCCCGGAGGTGACGGAGCGCCTGAGTCATGGCGAGCCGGCGTTCTTCGTCCGGGGCAAGCTCTTCGTTAGCTTCTGGATCGACCATCGACACGACGGTGAGGAGGCGGTCTGGATCAAGGCTGCCCCTGGCGTCCAAGAGGCCTTGCTCGACGAAGACCCAGAGCACTTCTACCGGCCACCGTATGTTGGGGTGAAGGGCTGGGTCGCGGCACGTATGGACCGCAGGGCGACCCCGTGGGACGAGGTCGAGGCCCTCGTCCGCGAGGCATGGATGCTCGCGGCTCCGCGGCATCTCGCCGCCACGTTTGCGACGCCCCGTAGGGGCTAACCGCCGGCGAGGGCCCGCTCGATCTGTTCGATGTGCTCGTGGCGGTGCTCGTGGCGGGCGGCGTTGAAGACGGCGTCATGGGCAAGCGCGCGGGCAAGCAGGTCTGCAGGCAGCCGGCCGATCGCGGTGTTGGCGGCTGCGGCGGCAGCCAGCGCGATCGTCGCGAGAGAGCGTCCCGGCGTCACGAGCAGCAATGGCTCGACTGCCTCGTTGACGCATTCGTCATCGATGTTGACGCCGGAGACGCGGTTGTCACGCTTCCAGCGGTCGGCCATCGTGGCGGCGCGCATGTCCCAGACGGCGAGGTGGCCGAGGGCGGTCGCGACCGTCCAACCGCCGCCGAGCGGCCTGGCTAGGTCCGCGTTGCTTAGCCGGCCAACCAGCGCGCGGAGTTCGACGAGGCTCTCGGCGTTCGCCGCGAGCGTTTCGGGGATGCCTGCTGCCATGGCGGGATGATAGCCGCGCCGCCCTGCTTCGCGTCTCCTCGGCGGGGCGGCTACGCTGCGCCGGCACGCCTGGCGACGGCGTGCCACAGGGCGGAGGCTCGGATGCTGCAGGCGCGCGGTGTGGGATATACGGCGATCATCGTGCGGAGCCTGCGCGACTCGATGGACTTCTACCAGCGCCTCGGCCTGACGCCGATCTACGTCGAGCCGAACCGGGACGACCCGGAGTCGTACTGCGCACTGATGTACTGCGGCGGGAACGACTCCTTCATCATGCTCGTCGGCCCCGCGGAGGGCGCCCGCGTCTCGATCGCGGAGGCGCAGCCCGGCGTGGGTTCGATGCAGTACCTCTCGTTCAACCTCTCGCGCGACACGATGATGGAAATCTGGCACGAGATGTCGAATGCCGGCGTCTCCGGCTCGGAGGAGATCGTGCGCGGGTACGAGCGGCTGGTGTTCCTCGAAGACCCGAACGGCGTCCTCATCACGCTGACGGCGTGGACGACGGAACCGCCCCCGGGGATGCCTCGGGCGCTGGTGCTGGCCCGCGCGGCGGCGATCCGCGAGCGCGAGAGCGCCGCCTTCGTGGAGGACAGCCATATTCGGCAGGCGATCGCCGAACTGGTCCGGGATTCGCGCGGCCCCGGCGGCACGCCACCGCCCTCCAACAACTGAGGGACGCCCAAGCGCGGCCGGCGGTCCCAGGGCGCGGTTTGCTCCTGCGGGTCAGGGGCACCTAGACTCCGTGCATACCCATTTCCCGCCGATCGGGGCGGCGTCGGCGCTCGCCGAGTCAGCCGCCTCCTGACTGTCCAGGGTCAGCGGAGGCCACGTGAACGAATACGAACTGGTTTCGATTGTCCATCCGCGTCTCAACGCGGATGAGACGGCGGCTGCAATCGCGAACATCGAGTCGCAGATTGTCGCCAATGGCGGCGAGATGCTCTCGACCGACGTGTGGGGGCGGCGCCGGCTCGCCTACCCGATCAACCACCTGCTGGAGGGCACCTACGTCCTGATGACGTTCCGGCTTCCGCCCCAGGGCGCGCCGGTGGTCGAGGCGCTCCTGCGCATCTCGGAGCAGGTCATCCGGCACTTGCTCGTCCGTGGGATCATCCCGTTCCAGGGCCACGACCGCCGCGACCGTGATCGCGACGAGCGCGACCGTGAAGACCGTGAGGACCGCGACGACCGTGGCCGCGACCGCGACGAGCGGGACGACCGCGACCGCGGCCCGAGGGCCAGCGCCGAACCGGACGCCGACAATCCGGAGATGGCAGAGGCCGAGACGGCTACGGCCGTCGCCGACTAACGCG
>SCTU01000108.1 GCA_004297315.1 Dehalococcoidia bacterium
GCCGATGAAGACGAGCGTCCAGTTACGCCCCACGGCTGGAAGCGACACGCGCCGCTCCAGGAAGGCCAGCGGCACGACCGCGAAGTTGCCGGTGACCAATTCGAGCCCAAGCAGGACGATCATCACGAAGCCCACTGGGAAGACGAGCGCGCCTACGAGGCCGATCTTGGTCTGCAGCGCAGCCGTGAACGCCAGCGTCGTCGCGACCCCCAGGATCGCGCCTGACAGTGCGCCGCGGACCAGCAGGTCCTGGGCGCCCAGCCCGCTCTTTTTGACCCCCGCATTGACGAGACCGTCGAGCACGGCATCGGGAGTGGTGTAATCCATCAGTCGTTCTCCTTCGTACAGCGTTGCCGGCCGAGATTCACGAGACGCGTCACGCAGCTGGCGTTGCGGCCAGTTGCTGTAGTTGCTTGTGCAGGTGCTGGTAGTCCCCGTACTGCGAGAGGAACCCCACGAGCTTCGGCAGTTCCGTGCATGGCACGTTCTCCATCACCTTCATGCCGGGCACGGCTCCGGGCCCCGACGATCCGCCGACGTAGACGTCCACTGCATCGATGACCTTGCCGTCGACGCGTGTCTGCCGTCCGACGAATCCGATGTCCGACGCCTGATGACTGCCACATCCCGCCGGGCAGCCGGACCAGTTGACGCTGATCGGCCGCTTGGGCGAGGCCCGCTCCTTCTCGATCGCCGCGACGAGGTCGAGGGCGTAGGTCTTGGTCTCGATCAGCGCGAGTGCGCAGAAGTCCTTGCCCGTGCACGACACCGTGCCGCGCGCGAACGTCGAGGGCGCGTACGGGAGCTCCTTCAACAGCTCGGACTCGAGCACGTGGGTCAGGTCCTTGTCCGACACATGAGGCACAAGGATGTTCTGGCCGATGGTGAACCGCGCCTCGCCTTTGCCGTAGCGCTTGCTCAGTCGCGCGAGCTCGATGAAATGCTTACCGCTTGTGCGGCCCACCGGCACGAGCAGCCCGACGTAGTTCATCCCCGGGGACGCCTGCCGCCAGACGCCGACGTGGTCGGTCGTACCTGCGTTGCGCGCATCGGCCCCGGCGCGCGCGAGCGGTCGCTCGAGGCGGTCCTCGAGTTCGTCGCGGAGGCGCGCCTCACCCCACTCCTCGACCAGAAAGGCGAAGCGCGAGCGGTTGCGTGCCTGGCGGGACCCGTAGTCCCGGAAGATCGCGATGACCTCGGCAGCCACTCGAGGGGCCTCGTGCGGCTCGACGAACACGTCGAGCGGACTCGCGATCCGGTAGCCACCGGACCCCATCTTGCCGCCGACGAGCACGTTGAAGCCGGGGAGGACTCTCCCGCCGATTTCCTTCGTGGCAGGGATGAGCGCAAGGTCCTGCGTCTCGGCCATCACGCAGTTGTCCAGGCAGGCCGTGATCGCGACGTTGAACTTCCGAGGGAGGTTCGTGAACGCACGGTTCCCAACGAAGATCTCCGTGAACTCACGGACGACGCCCGACGCGTCGAACAGTTCGTTGGGCGTGACGCCTGCCGCCGAGCAGCCTACGACGTTGCGGATGTTGTCCATCCCCGTCTGCAGCGTGACGAGGCCAACCTCCTTGAGACGCCGGAGTATCTCTGGCACGTCTTCGATGCGCAGCCAGCGCAACTGGACCTGCTGGCGTGTCGTGATGTCGATTGCGCCGCGGCCGAATTCGTTCGCGATCTGGCCGAGCGCCTCGAGCTGCTCGTTCGTCGCAATCCCGTTGGGAATGCGGATGCGCATCATGAAGAGGCCGGGCGTCTGCTTGCGGTAGAAGACGCCCCACCACTTCAGCCGCGCGTCGCGGTCGTCCTCCGGGATCGACTCCCAGCCCTCGCTCGCGTAGCGCTCGATCCGGGCGCCCACGTCGAGCCCGTCCTCCGTCGCCTTGATCTCCTCGAAGTCCAGAGCCATCGGGCCGCTCCTCGCGTGCTGTCGATGCTTTCCACGTGGAAGTTAGACAACACGCGTTTCGCGTCCGCGGCGGAGGTGTTACGAACGTGATCTCCGCGCTGGTCGGCAGGGTTTCGACGATGTTGCCGGAGCGTTTCGGCGGCGCGCGCTGCTCCCTGTGGTGCGGTCGCTCGTCACGGACTCGCCCTGCCGTGTCTGTACACTGCGGCTCATGTGGGACCGGCTCTCGCTCCTGGTTGCTCGACTCGATCGGCGCTCTGCCGCCGAGGATGAAGACGAGCAGGCGCGTCTGCGCAGGACGACCACCACGCGGATCGCCGCCGTCGTGGTGGCGGTCTCACCGATCTGGATCGTCACGTATCTCGCGCTGGGACGGCCGCTCTCGGCCGCCTTGCCGGGAGGCTACGTGCTTGTCACGGTCGGTTCGTTCCTCTGGCTCGCTCGACGCCGGCGGCTCTCGGCTTTTCCGGGCATCCAGATCACCCTCTTCGCCACGCTGCCCGTGCTGCTGCAATGGTCGCTCGGCGGCTTCGAACGCGGTTCCGCGGTCGCGCTCTGGAGCTTCTCCGCGCCGATGCTCGCGCTCACGGTGTACGGAGTCCGAGTGGCGGTCCGCTGGTTCGGGATATTCGCCGCATCGATCACGCTGCTCGGTCTGTTCGACGGCGTCCTGCGGACGACGACAGCGGCCCCGCCAATGCCGCTGCAAGTCGTGTTCTTCGTGCTGAACGTCGTGGCCCCGGCCGCCACGGTCATGGTCCTGCTCATCCACTTCGTCCGAGAACGAGACGCCGCCAACGCGCGGACGGAGCACCTCCTCCTCCAAATACTGCCTGAGACGATCGTCGCGCGACTGAAACGCGGCGAGACGCGGATCGCGGACGGCCACCGCGATGCCACCGTGCTCTTCGCCGACATCGTCGACTTCACGGCCTTCGCCGACGC
>SCTU01000323.1 GCA_004297315.1 Dehalococcoidia bacterium
GAGCGCACGGTTCGTACCGATTGCAGCGATTGCAGATACCGGAACATGCTTCATGCCGTAAGCCTACCTTAGAACCCAGCATTTTTGAAAAGCGGGTAATACATATCTTCTTTTGCGGGCATGATGAGTTCACGATTCGGATGTCGGCTCGTGAACGTGACTGGTGCGCCAGTGATAAGGACAAGCGGTTGCCGTTCGTTCCCCTCTCCCATAAGGATGCCAGCAGTAGCAGCAAGGCCGTCAGCAAGATTCGTACGCGTCATACGAAGGGATCGACCGAATAAGTCTTTTTTCCCGGCGTATTCACGAAGTCCGGTGAAGCCGGCATATCCGAGCGCAGATCCTGTGACGCCAGCACGAAGAGGGAGTGGGCAGCTGTCCGTAATGAGGACCCCGAGTTTTTTTCGGCCGTACACCTTTTTGAGTTTTTTGTGTAGCTCGGCTGCAGACGCGTAGCTGTCTTTTGGAAGGAGAACGAGTTTTTTATTTGCATTCGATTCATCTATGCCAGCATTGGCCATGAGCATCCCATCTTTACGAGTGAGCCACACGTATTTCGTTTTGAGTGCCGCGTCGCTCTCTGATTGTATTCGCTCATTCTTAGCGCGTTGGGTCGTAAGAGGAACGGTGCGGCCCTCCGCAAGAGCCACTATCTTTGATGCTATAGCGATGATGCTGTGCTCTGGGACTTCGGGAAGTGCCTGTGTAATGAAAGAAACGAGGTCGTCACCCTCGTGAAAAATGCCGGTATGTATCGGGCGAGACTGCATGGTAGGGACTATATCACCGGGTCTCCGCATGCATAGAGTGAGAGCGTCTGGTCCGGTAGCACCACTATGACGTAGTCCATGGGTTGATCCCATGGTTCTTTCATAAGGGAAGTGGATGAGAATTGGTGTTCGTAACACACACCAATTCGAAGCCAGGCGCGAGGCACGTACGTAAGAAAGCGGTCATACCATCCACCCCCTTGGCCATGGCGGGTACCGAGGGCATCAAAGCGTCGTCCAGGAATAAGAAGTGCGGTCGGGTCTCCCTGAGCAACCGCCAGAGTTGTTTGCGCTTCTTGTACTGGATCGAGTCCAGCTCGGGCCGGTATTTCGTAGGTAGGTATGCCTGCAGGAAGGGTAATCAGGTCAAGAATAGGGACCTCAGTGCGTAAGGGGTGGTAGGTAATGACACAACGCCTGTCCAAAAGGAGCTTGTCAATGTCGGCGCGGGCGCCCATGTGCCGTATACTACCAGGCAATGTCCGGCACTTACGAGATCGAAATTAAGAGCCTCTTGGGGGAGTCGAGCGAGGCGGAACGAGTCCGTGAAGGCATGCGCGCACTCGATCCGAACGCAACCTGCCGTGCCTCCTACACACAGATCAATCACTACTTTGAGAACGGTGACATCACTAAATTAGTCGAAGCACTTACGCCGCTCGTATCGTCTGCAACGGCGGACAAAATGGGAACCATAGCTGAGGAAGGACGTAGTCTTTCAATTCGTACGCGCTCCATGAATGGCGAAAGTCGCATTGTGATGAAGGCATCTATTGGAGACGACTCAAGTGCCAATGGAGTGGCGCGGCTTGAGATCGAGGAACCAGTTACGCTTGCATTAGACGCGCTCGACCAGCTGGTGCTTTCTTGTGGGTATACGTATCAGGCTAAGTGGTCACGAAGTCGGGAGGAGTATCAGGTTGGTGACGTCACGGTATGTCTTGATAAGAATGCGGGATACGGCTATCTGGCCGAATTTGAAAAAGTCGTTGAGAACCCCGACCAGGCACCGGAAGCTCGCGCCGCACTCGATGATTTGATGCGGCAACTCGGTGTCGTCGAGCTGCCGCA
>SCTU01000109.1 GCA_004297315.1 Dehalococcoidia bacterium
GCTTCGTGCGCATGAGCAGGTCCGCGACCTGCGGGTGCATCACGCCGTAGCCGAAGCGCAGCCCCGCCAGCCCGCCCCACTTCGAGAGCGTGCGCAGCACGACGAGCCCCGGCTCGGACGGCGCCCGGCGCGCCAGCGAGGGCGTCTGCGAGAACTCGATGTACGCCTCGTCGACGACGACCAGCGTGCCCGTGCCGAGCAGCCGCTCGACGAGCGCCACGGGGAGCGTGTTGCCCGTGGGGTTGTTCGGCGACGGGATGAAGACGGCCTTCGACTCGCGTGCGGCCGCCTCGAGGCCCTCGTAGTCAAACGCCCAGCCCTCGAGCAGCGGTACGTCGACGACCTCGCCGCCGTGGAGCGCGGCGTCGAAGGCGTACATGCCGAAGGTGGGCGAGGCCGTGACGATTCGGTCGCCGTCGCCGATGAACAGGCGGAACAGCAGGTCGATGATCTCGTCGCTGCCGCTTCCGCACACGACCGCGTCCGCCGGGACGTCGAGGTGCTTCGAGATCGCGGCGCGCAGCCGTCGCTGGCCGGCGTCACCGTAGCGATGCGGCTGGTAATCGCCACGCAGCGCCTCGATCGCCTTCGGCGAGGGCCCGTACGGGTTCTCGTTACCGTCGATCTTCACGACCGTCGCGGGGTCGACGCCGTACTGGCGCGCGACGGCGTCGAGGTCCTCGAGGGCCGCGTACTTGGGGATCGCGCGCAGCGCGGGGCGCAGCGCCTCCTCCGGGTCGAAGCGACGGGCCGTGCTCGCCATCTAGCGGCCCTCCAGCCGGCGTTCGATGCTGCGGGCGTGGGCTGTCAGTCCCTCGGCGCGTGCGAGGCTCGCCGCGTACGGCCCGAGGCGCATCAGGTCCGCCTCCGCCAGGGCGACGATCGAGGTCACCTTGAGGAAGTCGAGGATCGACAGCGGCGAGGCGAAGCGCGCCGCTCCGCCGGTCGGCATGACGTGAGAGGGCCCCGCCGTGTAGTCGCCGAGTACCTCCGGCGACGACTCACCGAGGAACACGCCGCCGGCGTTGCGCACCAGCGGCAGCAGCGCCTCGGGGTCCTCGACCAGCAGGCAGAGGTGCTCCGGTGCGAACTCGTTGGCGAGCGCCACGGCCTCTTCGAGGTCGCGCGCGACGACGGCGCCCCCTCGCTCGATCGCCGCACGCGCGATCATGTGCCGCTCCAGTGACGGCAGTTGCTCCTCGACCGCAACGGCGACCGCCTCGGCCTGTGCCCGCGAGACCGTGATCAGCACCGGCGTCGCGAGGACGTCGTGCTCGGCCTGCGCTAGCAGGTCCGCGGCGCACATCGCCGGGTCGGCCTGGTCGTCGGCGAGCACGAGTGTCTCGGTCGGCCCGTACACGGAGTCGATCCCCACGCGGCCATACAGTTGCTGCTTCGCGATCGTCACGAAGATCCCGCCGGGCCCGAAGATCTTGTCCACGCGCGGGATCGATTCCGTGCCGAAGGCGAGGGCGGCGACCGCCTGCGCGCCGGAGGCGCGGAAGATCCGCTTGACGCCGGAGAGCCGGGCTGCGACCAGTTTCAGCGGGTTCACCGTGCCGTCTGCGCGCGCCGCGGTCACCCCGACCACGTCCTCGACGCCCGCGACGACGCCCGGCACCGCCGTGTGGATGACCGAGGACGGCAGCACCGCCTCGTTGCCCGTCATGTAAACGCCGGCACGCTGGAGCGGGCGCACGAGCATCCCCGTGCCGCGCGCGCTGAACGAGGTCGGCGCGTGCTCCATCTGCGTCTCGTGGTAGCGCCGCACGCGCTCGACCGCGAAGGCGATGGCGTCGTGCTCCTCGCGGCTCACACGCTCGAAGGCGTCGCCCACCTCGTCGTCGGTCACCTCGATCGAGGCGTACGAGGACCCGTCGAAGCGCTGGGAGAAGCGCGTAACGGCGGCGTCCCCCTCGGCGCGCACGGCCTCGATGATCCGGCGGACGTGCTCGGCGGCTGTCGTCGGTGCGCCCCACAGTTCGTCGATGCCGCGCTGGACGGCGTCCGGCAACACCGGCTCGGCCAGCGCCGTCCGCAACAGGACGGTGCGCCGCGCCTCGTCGAGGTCGGTCACGACGCGCAGAGAACGGACGGAGGAAGCGGTCATCGGGGCCTCATCGCAGGTACGAGCGCACGCGCGCTTCCATTCGGTCAGTCGCGTCGCGCCAGAACCGCTCGATCCGCTCCTCCGAGACGACGCCGAACGCCTCCCGGATCAGCGCGTCGGGGGCTTCGCAGAGCGTGTCGATGGTGGCGGCGTCGTAGCCGGCCCCCTCCAGGTGGCGCATCATCATCCGCCGGAAGCGAGAGTAGTCCGCCGCCTGCCCGGCGACATCCGCCGAGACCGTCAGCCATTGCGCCAGGTGCTCGTCGGCGATGAACGGGATGCCTCGGACCGGTACGGTCGCCTCGATGGCGGCGCGCACCTCGGCCATCGCGGCCTCGTCCTCGCGGTCGCGCCGGTCCATCTCGTACTGCAACGCGCGGTCGAGGACGTTCGCCTTCGGGTCCTCGCTCCGCGGCGACCGCGCCCCGAACGACGGCCGGTAGACCTGTCCGATGTACGTTTCGTCCAGGACGAGGTGCGTCAGATAGCCTGCCACGAACGCCGTCGTGGCGGCGTCGAGCCCGGCCGGGGTCGCGAGCGCGGGGTTCGCCTCGAACATCCGCGCAACGCCGTCCTGGTCGCCGAAGTCCTTCAGGTCGAAGAAGTGCGTCACGGCACGGTCGAGACGTGTGATCACGCGGATGTCCGGCGCCGTCGCGCCGAGGTAGAACGCGCCACGGTCGGCGTCCACCTCGGGCAGCGCGAGGCGGGCAGCGGCCTGCCGTGCGCGTGCGAGGTGCGACCCGAGCGATGGCATCGCCGCTTCCCTCCGGATGTCAGACGACGGCCTCGGCCGCTTCGCGCAGCCGCGCCACGTACTCCGCGCGGCGGGCCCCCCTCGGGCCTTCGGGCGCGACGGCGTGGCCGATCACGCAGTTCGTCGACTCCATGATCACGTCGATCATACGCAGCCGGTTCGCCCGCAGCGTCGTCCCCGTCTCGGTGCCTTCGATCAGGAT
>SCTU01000110.1 GCA_004297315.1 Dehalococcoidia bacterium
GGTGGCGGACGGAGCGGACAAGCGCGGCAGGCTTCGGCGGCGTCCTCGTGGTGCCGACCGCGCTCATGCTGGTGTTCCGGCGGAAGTACCCCCACTGGTGGTTCGAGTGGAACCGCGAGTTCTCACGCTTCGGCGCGCGCGTCAGTGCGTACGCGCTGCTCCTCCGCGACGAATACCCCTCGACGGACGAGGAGCAATCAGTCCACCTGGCGATCGACGAGCCCGATGCGGTGCAGCTCAACCGCTGGCTGCCGCTGGTGAAGTGGTTCCTAGCGATTCCACACTATGTGGTGGTCATCCTGCTGCTGATCGGAGTGGTATTCACCACCTTCGTCGCCTGGCTGGCGATCATCATTACGGGCCGTTACCCGCGCAGCCTTTTCGACTACGCGCTGGGCGTCGAACGCTGGTGCTACCGGGTCTCCGGCTACGCCTTCCTGCTTGTGACCGACCGATACCCGCCGTTCTCGCTGAAGTAGCAGAGCGGCATCGGATTTCGAAGCGCCGACGGGCCTCGCGGCTCCCCCCTCACCGCCCTCGCTGGTACCCTCGGCGTATCTCCCGTTCGTGGCATCGAGGTAGCGCATGCCGGCCGACGACCGCGCCCTGCAGCAGGTGGCGATGAGCCGCGAGGAGTACCGTCGGCTCGTCGAGATGCTCGACCGCGAGCCGACCGAGGTCGAACTCGGGATGACCGGCGCGCTGTGGTCGGAGCACTGCGGCTACAAGCACTCGCGCCCGCTCTTCCACTATTTCCCGACGACGGGCCCGTTCGTCCTCACCAAGGTGGGCGAGGAGAACGCCGGCGCGATCGACCTCGGCGACGGCTGGGTCTGCGTCTTCAAGATGGAGTCGCACAACCACCCGAGCGCGCTCGAACCGTACGAGGGCGCGGCGACCGGCGTGGGCGGCATCCTGCGCGACATCTTCGCGATGGGGATGCGGCCGGTGGCGCTGCTCGACTCGCTGCGCTTCGGGCCGCTCTCCGACCGCAACAACCGGCGGCTGTTCCGAGGCGTGGTCGCGGGTATCGGCGGGTACGGCAACTGCGTCGGCGTCCCCACGGTGGGCGGCGAGGTGCAGATGGACGCCTCCTACAGCGGGAACCCGCTCGTGAACGCGATGGCGGTCGGCATCGGCCGCCGCGAACACCTGCTGTCGGCGGCGGCGCGAGGCGTCGGCAATCCGCTCGTCCTCGTCGGCGCTGACACGGGGCGCGACGGTATCCACGGCGCGACCTTCGCCTCCGTCGAACTCTCGGAGGGCTCCGACGAGCACCGGCCCGCCGTGCAGGTCGGCAACCCGTTCATGGAGAAGCTCTTGATGGAGGCCTGTTGCGAACTCGCTGAGCAGCACGGGGACTGGATCGAGGGGCTGCAGGACCTCGGTGCCGCCGGGCTGACCTCGTCGGCGGTGGAGGCGGCGAACCGCGCGAGTACCGGGATCGAGATCGACATCTCGCTCGTGCCGCGCCGCGCGCAGGGGATGAACGCCTACGAGGTGATGCTCTCCGAGTCGCAGGAGCGGATGCTCGTCATCCCCAAGGTCGAGCACCTCGACGACGTTCTCGGACACTTCCGCCACTGGGAGCTGCACGCCGACGTCGTGGGGCACGTCACCGACGACCGGATGGCCACGATCCGCGATGGCGACACGGTGGTGGCGCGGATGCCGGTGGGGATCTTCGGCGACCCGCCGCAGTACCCGCCCGCGGGGCAGCGGCCCGCGAGCCTCGACCGGTTGCAGGCGATTGACCCGGGCGCGCAGCCCGACGTCGCCGACCCGTCGTCGACGCTGCTGCGGCTGCTCGGCTCCGAGAACATCGCGAGCCGGCGCTGGATCTACCGCCAGTACGACCACATGGTACAGAACAACACGATCGTCCGGCCGGGCGGCGACGCGGCGGTGATCCGTGTGCGCGGCACGTCGAAAGGCGTCGCGGTCGCGACGGACTGCAACGGGCGCTTCCTAGCGCTTGACCCGCGCACGGGCGCCGCGATGGCGGTCGCCGAGGCTGCGCGCAATGTCGTGGCGACGGGCGCAACGCCTGCGGCGCTGACGGACTGCCTCAACTTCGGCAACCCCGAGAAGCCGGACGTCGCCTACCAACTGGAGGAGGCGATCGTTGGGCTCTCGGAGGCGGCGCGCGTCCTGAACACGCCGGTGATCTCCGGCAACGCCTCGCTCTACAACGAGACGCCGGGGGGCGCGATCATGCCGACACCCGGCATCGGCATGGTCGGCGTGATGGACGACGTCGCGCGCTGCCTCACGGTCGCCCCGCAAGAGGGCGATCTGCTGCTCCTCCTCGGCGGGCCGCTCGCGCAGCCGGCGTCGACGCTCGCGGGCTCCGAGTACCAGCACGTCATCCACGAGACCCTCGGCGGCCGGCCTTCGATCGACCTCGACCTTGAAGGGCGCGTCCAGCGGCTGGTGCTCGACGGCCACGCGCGCGGGCTGCTCACCGCGGCGCACGACCTCGCGGACGGCGGCCTCGCCGTCGCGGTCGCGGAGATGTGCATCGCAGCGGGCCACGGCATCGCCGCCGCCGGGATCGACATCGGCGAGCGCCGCGACGCAGCCCTCTTTGGCGAGGCCCCCTCGCGCTTCCTCGTCGCCGTCCGCGATGCGGCGGCCGCCGCATCGCTGGTCGAGCTGGCGACGATCGCGGACGTGCCCGTCGTGGACCTCGGGCAGATCGGTGGCGAGACGATTGCGCTCGGCCCGGTCACTGTCGCCCTCGACGCTGCGCGCGGCGAATGGGAGACCGGCCTCGAACGCGCGCTGGCGGAGCGGTAGCGATGGAGCAGCGGCTGACCGTAGTCACGCTCGGCGTCGCCGACCTCGAACGTTCCGCGCGCTTCTACGAGCAGGCGCTTGGCTGGAAGCGCTCGGCGCAGAGCCAGGACGGCGTGGTCTTCTTCTCGCTCGGCGGCTGGGTCCTCAGCCTCTTCGGCCGCGACGACCTCGCGGCGGACGCCGGCGTCAGCGTTGAGGGCTCCGGCTTCTCCGGGATCGCCCTCGCGCACAACGTCCGCAGCCAGGGGGAGGTCGACGCGGTGCTCGCGCAGGCCGCGCAGCACGGTGGGCGGCTGGTCAAGGCGGGCGAGAAGGCATCCTGGGGTGGCTACAGCGGCTACTTTGCCGACCCGGACGGCCACCTCTTCGAGGTGGCGCACAACCCGTTCTGGCCGCTCGACGAGCGGGGTCAGGTGGAGCTCGGATGAGCCAAGACGAGGAGCGAATCGCGCTGCTGCGGCGGCTCTACGACGCGTTCAACCGCCGCGACATCGACGCCGTGCTGCCGATGCTCACGCCGGACGTCGACTGGCCGAACATGATGGAGCGCACGCGCGCCATCGGCCATGACGAGGTGCGCGAGTACTGGGAGTACCAGTTCACGCAGGTCAGCCCGACCGTCGAGCCCGTCGCGTTCGAGATCGACGAGGACCGCGTGCTCGTCGCCGTCCACCAGGTGATCCGCGCGCTGGACGGCAGCATCCGCAGCAACACGCACATCGCGCACGCCTACGCCTTCGAGGGCCCGCTGATCGCCTCGATGCACGTCTACCTGAACATGGACGAAGCCTGGGCCGGCGAGGACTAGCGGGCTGCTTAGTCCGACATAGACGAAAAGATGGGGGGTGCACTGCACCCCCCATCCCGTTGGTCGCGGTTGGTCCGCGAGGGCGAGGCTAGTCGCGCCGCCCGAGCATCCGGGAGCCGCCGACCGCGGTCACGACCGCAGCGAGCAGGCCCACGAAGATCCAGGTCGACGTGGCGCCATCATCGAGGCCCGCGTTGCCTGTCTTCGCCGGAGCGGGGACGGCCTGCGCGAGGCTCGCAAGGACGAGCGTCCCGCTGCCAGACGCTGGCACCGTCAGCGTCGCGAGGGCCGGCCGGCCGTCGACGCTGAAGGCGATCGTCTGGCCCGCGATGGCGCAGGTCACAGGGATGGTCACGTTTGTCGTGCCCGTGCTCGAGAGCGTGACCGAGGCGCACGGGATGTTGCCGACCGTGATGGTCAGCAGCCCCGTGCCCGCGGGCACTGTCACGATCAACGGGTTCGTCGCGGCCAGGCTCGCCAGGGCAAGCGTCCCGCTCGTGGTCGTGATCGTCGCCGGGACCGTCAGCGTCGAGGCGAGGGCCAAGTTGCCGACGCTGAACGTCAACGGTGCACCGGGAATGCTGCAGGCAGGCAGCAGCGTGACTGTGGTCAGGCCCGTCGACGAGACGGTGCCCGTGCCGCAGACGGTCGTGCCGCTCATGATTGTGACCGTACCGGCCGGGGCCGTCGGAAGCACGACGCGGACGACGGCCGGGTCGAGGTTAGCGACGGTCAGCGTGCCGCCACCGGCCGCCGCGATCGTCGGGATCGCCGCCAGTTGCTGGCCCGCGGCGTTGGTGAAGGTCACCGTTCCGCTGGCCGCCGCACATGTGGCGGGCACCGTGAATGTGGTCGTGGAGCCGGCGGCGAGCGTCACCGTGCCGCAGGCCTGACCGTTCACGCGCACCGTCAGGGTGCCCGTGCCGGCCGGAAGCGTGATCGTGGTCGGCGACGTCGCCGTGATCGCGGGCAGCGTCAGCGTGCCGCCGCCGGTTGCCGGCACCGTCACGGTGCCGACCAGCCCGCCGCCGGGCGTCGTGAACGAGACCACCGCGTTGGGGGTCGCGCAGGTCGCCGGGAGCGAGATCGTCGTTGTCGTCGTGGCAGAGATGGTCGCGGTGCCGCAGACCTGACCGTTGACGACCGCGCTCACCGTCCCGCTACCGGAGGGGACCGCCGGGATCGTGATCGTGACCGCGTTCGTGGGGTTGAGGTTTACCAGTACGAGCGTGCCGGTGCCGCTCGCGGGGACGGTCACGGTCCCCGCAAGGGTGACGGTGCCGCTGGTGAAGCCGATCACCGCACCAGGCGTCGCACAGGTCGCCGGGAGCGTGAGGGTTGTGGTCGCCGTCGCGGAGACGGTGCCGGCAGTTCCGCACGCCACGCCCGCAACGGTGGCCTGGATCGGGCCTGGAGGTCCCGCGGGCACGACAACCGTCACGCCGGTTGTCTGTGCCGAGCCGACCGAGATTATGAGTGCGGCGCATAACGCGCCCGCCAGCAATGCCAGGGGACGTTTCATTTCGTCCCTCTCAGTCCTGTAGCCAAGGTTCTTACTCCTCTTTCAGCGAACGACCGATGGTCAGTAACGGCGAGACTACGGATGGATGCTTGAGGACCTGCAACACGACCCAAATCTTTGTTCATTTTCTGTAACGGTCCCTTGCAAACTCCATCCAAAGAGAACATTCGTTTGACTGTGCAGTACATCCGTTCTATAGTTGCGCTGGAGTTGCCCTCGTGGGCGGTGTCACGGTCAGACGGGGTAGCCTGAGCGAGGCCGCTTCGATAGGCTGGAGTGCTGGCGGTGGGTTCTTCGATGACCGTCCACGCCTTGCGTGGCGGTTGGGGACGTAACCCGTCACCCGTCGCACAGTCTGTGCGAAGCCGTCTTGATAAGTAACCCGTTGGGTCCGTCGCGCTGCACCATGATGGCGGCAGTCCCGGCTCCGACACGCCGAGAGGGTCATCCGACGTGAAGGTTGTGTTCCTGGAGACTGTTGAGGGTTCGGGTTCTATGGGCGAGGTGCGAACCGTAGCCCCTGGGTACGCCCGAAATTTCCTGTTGCCGCGCGGCCTCGCCGCACCGGCGACACCGACTGTCCTCGCCCGTGCCGAAAGGCTGCGGGAGATCGAGGAGAGCCGGCAGCGGTCCCAGGATGAGCGGGCTCAAGAGCTTGTCGGCAAGCTCGAGGGCAAACCGCTCGTCATGGCTGTACGCGTCGGTGAGCAGGGACGTCTGTACGGTTCTGTCACAAACGTTGACATCGCCCAGAAGGCTGGGGAGATTCTGGGCGAAGAACTGGACAGGCGTCGCGTACTGCTGCCCGAGGTGATTCGGAAGGTGGGGGTCTACACCGTGCCCGTCCGGCTGTCGCGTAGCGTCGTGCCGGATGTGCAGGTGGTCGTGGTGGACGTGGACGCGCCGCAAGGCGTGGACGCGGCCGTTGCGGAACTGCTGAAGCCAGCGATGGAAGAAGCACCCGCCCCGACGCAGGCCTTCGCCGTCTCGATGGAGCAATCCACCGAGGACGAAGCCACCGATGACGAGTCGGAGCCGGGCACTCCTTCCGCCTGACGCGCCGGTCGCGTCGCGGAAGACATCGATGGGGTCGACGCAGGTCGGCCCCTCGTCATCTCCGACGCGCACACTCCCCCTGAGCCGAGGCCGGCGTGGTACTCGATGGACGCCCCGCCTCCCTCCGCCCGGACCAGCGTCCGCGGCCCGCGCCCACCGGCCTGCCGCCGCATGACATCGCGGCCGAAGAGGCCGTGATCGCGGCGCTCCTGCTGGACGACGACGCGTATCCGCGAGTCCTGCCGATCGTCCAGCCCGAGGACTTCTTCCGTGAACAGAACGGCTGGGTGTACGAGGCCTGCCTGGCACTGGCCGAGCGCAACGAGCCGATCACGATCCCGACGGTCGCGCACGAACTCGACCGCAACGCGCGCCTCGACGCGGCCGGGGGCGAGCAATACCTCGCCGAGATCGCGGGCAAGTACTTCACCGCCGTCGGTGTCGAGGCCCACGCCCGCATCGTCGCGCGGGACGCGCTGTACCGGCGGCTGATCCAGGCGGCGGGCCAGATCGCGCAGATGGCGTACGAAGGTGGACCGGACGTCCAGCGCGTGCTCACCCACGCCGAGACGACGCTGCTCAACCTACGCACCGCCGAGGCCGCGGGCGACTTCCGGCGCCTGCGCGACCTGCTCGACGAGTTCCTCGAGGCCCCCGCCGAGGAGGAGGAGGGCGAACTCTCCGGGGCGGTGCGCACGGGGTTCATGGACCTGGACGAGCAACTGTCCGGCGGCTACAAGCGCGGCGACCTCGTGATCCTCGCGGCGCGCCCCGGCATCGGGAAGACGTCGCTGCTGCTGAACTTCGGGCGCAACGCCGCGATCGGCCAGCACGGCACGGTCGCGGTCTACTCGCTCGAGATGAGCGGCGAGCAACTCGCAATGCGCATGCTCTCCTCGGAGTCGGACGTGGAGATGGCGCGCCTCCGCCTCGGCCGCCACACCGAGGGCGAAGAGCAGCAGGTGATGCGGGCGCACGGACGCCTGGCGGCCGCCTCGATCTACATCGACGACTCCGCCGTGCTGACCGTGCCGGAGATCCGGGCGAAGGCACGCCGGTTGCAGGCGGAGCACGGGCTCGACCTCGTGCTCGTCGACTACCTCCAGTTGCTCCACGGCGGACGGGCGGACACGCGCGCGAACGAGATCTCCCAGATCACGCGCTCGCTGAAGGAGATGGCGCGCGAGTTGAACGTCCCCGTCGTCGCCGCCGCGCAGCTCTCGCGCGCTGTGGAGTCCCGGACGCCGCACATCCCGATGCTCTCCGACCTGCGCGAGTCCGGTTCGATCGAGCAGGACGCCGACGTCGTGATGTTCATCTACCGCGAGGACCAGTACGTGAAGCCCGAGGACTGGCAGGCGCAGCACCCCGGCGAGCCGGGCGGTGCGCACCCGACTGGCCTCGCGCAGATCATCGTGGCCAAGCACCGCAACGGCCCGACGGGGACGATCACCACGCGCTGGGTCGCGCGCACGGCGAAGTTCGAGGACCTGCTCCTACGCCCTGAGCCCGGCGGCGGCCGCGGCCGGGGCGGCTTCGACGGGTTCTAGGCCGCCGCGATGACCGACGTGCCCCGTGAGGGTGCAGCGCAGGACGGCGCTTTCGAGGGGTTCCGCGCCGGCTCGCGCGCGTCGGCGATTCCGTCGCAGTTCTTCACGGAGGTGCTGCCCGGCATCGAGGGCGTCGAGGAACTGCGGGTGACGCTGTATGCGCTCTACGCGATCACGCGGCCGGGGACGCCGCCGGTGATGCGCGCGAGCGCGATCGCGTCGGAGGAGCCGCTGGCGCGCGCGTTTGCGCATCACGGAGGGGCGAAGGCGGTGCGTGCCGCCCTCGACGCGGCGGTGGCGCGCGGCGTGCTGCGCTCGTTGGGCCTCGAGGACGGCGATGTGCTGCTCGTCGTGAACACGGAGGCGGGGCGGCGACTGCTCGACCGCGTCGCAAGCGGCGCGGAG